>CAYWDD010000086.1:0-6684 GCA_964456935.1 uncultured Faecalibacterium sp.
TTCTAAGGAGGTGCCGAAAAATGAATTTATCTAAAAAATGGTTAAACGATTTTGTTACTATAGATGCAAGCGATAAAGACTTTGCAGAGGCTATAACAATTTCCGGATCAAAGGTAGAATCCTTCGAAAAAGAGGGCGATGAACTTAAAAACATCGTTGTCGGACGTGTTGATTCACTCGAAAAGCACCCCGATTCAGATCACCTTTGGATTTGCTCGATAAACGTCGGTGAAGATGAGAATCTCCAAATCGTCACAGGCGCTCAAAACTTAAAAGAAGGTGATGTCGTTCCCGTTGCGCTTAACAATTCGGTCGTACACGGCGGAAAAGCAATAAAGTCAGGCAAGCTCAGAGGTGTTTTAAGCTGCGGTATGCTTTGCTCTCTCGGTGAACTCGGCTTAACAGCTCACGACTTCCCCTATGCTATAGAGGACGGCATTTTCGTACTCGGTGACGACTGCGACAAGACACTCGGTATGCCGATCCAAGATGCTATAGGACTTAACGACACCGTAACCGAATTTGAAATCACGTCAAACCGTCCGGACTGCCTTTCTATAATCGGTCTTGCAAGAGAGGCTGCGGCAACGTATAAAGTTCCGATGAAAAAGCATGAGCCTGTTGTAAAGACTTCCGGCGGTGACGTAAACGAACTCCTTTCGGTCAGAATAGACAATCCCGAACGCTGTTACAGATATTGCGGTGCTGTTGTCAAAAATGTAAGAGTCAAGCCCTCTCCGAGATGGATGAGAGAAAGACTTCGTGCCTGCGGTGTCAGAGCGATAAACAATATAGTTGATATTACAAACTACGTTATGCTTGAATACGGTCAGCCGATGCACGCTTTCGACCTCAGATTCTTAAAAGGCAACTCGGTAATCGTTCGTACAGCGAAAAACGGTGAAAAAATAACAACACTTGACGGTGTTGTAAGAGAACTTAACGACTCCATGCTTGTCATTGCCGATGCGGAAAAGCCTGTCGCAGTTGCAGGCGTCATGGGCGGCGAATATTCGGGCATAATGGACGACACAGACACTATCGTATTTGAGAGCGCTTGTTTCAACGGTCCGACAACAAGACTTACCGCAAAAGCTCTCGGTATGCGTACAGAGGCATCGGGAAGATATGAAAAAGAACTCGACCCACAGGCTTGTATGCCCGCTCTCATGAGAGCGCTTGAGCTTGTAGAAGAACTTGACGCAGGTGATGTTGTCAGCGGTATCGTTGACTGCGATCACTCAAACAAGACTCCGAGAACTCTCCCGTTTGACTGGGAATGGGTCAACAGATTCATAGGTATTGATTGCAGCAAAGAAGAGCAAAAACGTATTCTTGAGGCAATTGATTTCAAAGTCGAAGATGACACAATCATTATTCCGTCATTCAGAAACGATATAATCGGCAAGGCTGACGTCAGCGAAGAAATCGCCCGTTTCTATGGGTACGCAAACATTCCGAACAGACCTTTAGGCGGTGTCGCCAACGGAAAGCTTACCGAAACACAGCAGCTTGAAAGACTCATCACCGACACTCTCATCGGCAGCGGTCTGACCGAGGTATCGACTTACTCGTTCATGAGTCCCAAAGCGTACGACAAAATATGTCTTCCCTGCGACAGCAAACTTCGTAAATCAATTGTTATTTCAAATCCGCTTGGTGAAGATTCGAGCATCATGAGAACTACGGCTATCCCCTCTTTACTTGAAGTCCTTTCAAGAAACTACAATAACCGTAACCTCAATGCTAAGATATTCGAACTTGCTATGCAGTACATTCCCAGAGGCACTGAAGAATTGCCGATCGAGAAACAGGCAATTTCAATCGGTATGTACGGCTCAGACGTAAACTTCTTCACACTTAAGGGCGTTGTCGAAGAACTTCTTTACAAGTGCGGTGTTGATGAATATGATGTCGAACCCGTTACCGATAATCCGACATTCCACCCCGGCAGAACAGCTAAGATAGTTGTTAACGGCGAGGAAGTAGGTATTCTCGGTGAAATCCACCCGACAGTACAGGCAAAATATGATATAGGTGTCAGAACATATATAGCCGAAATCGACTTCAATTCGGTAGAATCTATCGGAAACACCAAGAGAACCTACAAACCCTTGCCGAAGTTCCCTGCATCTAACCGTGACCTTGCTTTCGTTTGCGACAGAGATATCCCTGTTCTCAAACTTGAAAGACTCATCAAAGAGGCAGTCGGAAAGACGCTTGAAAGCATCAATCTGTTCGACGTTTACACAGGTTCTCAGATAGCCGAAAACATGAAGAGCGTTGCTTTCAACATCAGAATGAGATCGCCCGAAAGAACACTTACGGACGAAGAGGCAGATGCCGCAATGAAGAGAGCTATCAAGGCTCTTGCAAAAATCGGAATTGAGCTTAGAAAGTAATACTCACTTTGATAGAATAATCATTTTGACCGCACGGGTTTTCCGTGCGGTCGTTTTATGCTCACTCACCCACTATTTTCTCTTTCGCCCACTCATACCACTCGATTATTTTAAATCGTATCTCATATTTCGGCTCGGAAGTAACAAGCTTTATTTCGTCTGTTGTCAAAACATCTTCAAGCTTTGTTTCGCCCTGCGCTGCCGGAAGGCACATCGGAGGAAACATCACGCACCACCAGTTATGACCCTCCCCTGCTCCTATGATGACCTTAACAGCCTCATATTTTCCGGCAGGCAAAGTAACGTTCCCGTATGTTTTTGTGGGGAATCTGCTTTTACCTACTTCTATACGAACCTCATCTTGGCAGCCGTTTTCCCTTAGTACACTTTCCGCTGTCTTTTCAAGCTTACTTATCTCATCTTTCGCTATACTCTCAGCCGAAGTAACGTCCGCACTGCCGGAAAAAAGTTCTGCTCCCGTTTTAAGCATTGCATCTCTGACTTTGAGTTTGAGAGCCTGATCTTCATCTGAATCGGAATTTGCGATAACGTGTAATCTCAAAACGCTGTTTCTGATATCGTCACATTCACTGTTAAGCTTTACACCATAGGATATCAAAATTGATATCGTCAAACCCAAAAGTAAAGCCAGATCGAATATCAGTGACTTTTTAATATGTTCTTTCTTTAATCTGTATGCCATAAAAATAACCGCCTTTCTTAATGATTTTAGGCGGTTATTTAAGTCTTTATACAATTATTTTGTCAAACTTACTTCTCAGTAAATATATGATTCCCGTCACGGGTATGCAAAGAAGAAACCAAAGTACGCTGAATTTTAAGCATACTTGACCGAAAATATTCAAAAACTTTCCCGAATAATCCCAAACATTCATGTGAAGTGTATAATTTACAAGCATTCCGACCGCAAATTCGTACACTGTTATCACTGCCGAACCTAACAAACATCTCAGCAAAAGACTTCTTGCTTTTAGATGAGTATTTATATAGTACAAGGTGCAAAATGCAGCTCCACCTGTTAAACCCATAGTCCAGTGGGTATACCCTCTTGCTATTATCTCTATAAGACCGTAAGCGACTGCACCTATACCGAAAACTATAATATATATTTTAATTGCTTTTTGCATTTTTACCTCCGTTTGTTTATATTGATATCTTGCCATGGGCAGATTGAAATATTAAAAACATTAACAAGATTTTAGTTGATAAATCTTGCCTGCTATGGTATACTGAAGTAGATTTAACAAATTTTAATGGGTGATGAAATGAGTCGAAAGCGACAAAACAAGCGTATATCATTACATAACCGCTTTTCGCTTTACAATTTTGCGTCTGCTATTATACCTGTTGTACTTTCGATACTTATAACCGTTGCGATGATGATAGCTATTGTCAGAATGGTTTCGGTCGGAAGTGACAGGCGTTCCATAGTCAGCGATTCGAGAAGTGTGATAACAAGCTATACCTGTCAGTACAACATAAGACTTATAGAAAAGAAAGTATTGAAAGACCCCGACGGATTTTCCGATACTTATTCTTTTAAGCAGGCTCATAAGCGTGTTGAGAAATACAACATTGCCGTTTGCGTAATGTCGGACGGTAAAACCTGTTACATAACGGACGGATACAATGTTACGGACTTTATTGGTGCCTGTAAAAAATATGAATCCGATAAAACGGACTTTGTTTACTACGATGATGATTCCATAGTCATAAGAGATAACATTAAGACAGATGACGGTCTTGATTACCAAATAATATTTATGAACGTCGGCAATAACATGGACGAAATCACCTCGGTTCTGTATAAACTCTATGAATTTTCCGATGCGACGTTCTTTATAATGCTTATCGTTTTCATTGCAATTGCGGCAGCAGCCGACTTTGCTATAGTCAGGTCGCTTACACGTTCGATAATGAAGCCGATAGAAAGCCTCAGCAAAGCTACAGACAAGATCAAGGACGGCATACTTGACGAACCTGTGGAAATTGATGAAAACACCGAAGAATTTCACGACCTTTGCATGGGCTTTGACAACATGAGATTGGAGCTTAAAAGGTCTATCGAACTTAAACAGGAATATGAGCGTGACAGAAAGAACACTTATACAGGACTTAACCATGATGCACGAACAGCCATTACCACGATCAAAGGCTATTCACAGGGTTTACTTGACGGTGTAGCCAATACACCCGAAAAACAGGAAAGATACATCAATGCCATTTACAATTCAACGCACACCCTCGAAAAGCTTATGGACGCACTTACGGAAGTGACAAACCTCGACAGCGACAACGTATCTTTCAAACTGCGTGAACGTGATATGTACTCATTGCTTAACGAATGGTATCTTGAGTCAAAGCATCTTCTTGAAGAAAGGAAGATACGCTTAAGCTTTACATATAACTGTACACAGCGAGTATTCTGCAAAATAGACACATTCCAGTGCGAACGTGTTATTGATAATATTTTAAGTAACTCCCTTAAATACAAAAAGCCCGACAAAGAATATGTCAACATATCCGTCATAGCGAAGATAAATGCAAACCATATGTTTGAGTTGATAGTTTCAGATGACGGAATGGGCATTCGACCCGATGAAACCGAAAAGATATTCGACCGTTTTTACAGAAGTGACGAGGCACGAAGTAACGTCAGTAACGGCAGCGGTATAGGTCTGACTTTGGTCAAGCAGATAATCGCACGTCATAACGGAAATATTTCGGCATTCGGAGAAAAAGATAAAGGTCTGACAATAGTTTTACAGCTTCCAATAACTGCATTAAAGGAGATATAAACCGATATGGAGAAACGCATACTTATAATTGAGGACGACGTATATATAGCCGATCTTGAAAGAGATTATCTTGAAATAAACGGCTATAAGACAACAATAATCAACGACGGTAAGATCGGACTTGAAACCGCTTTGGAAAACGAGTTTGCTCTTATTATACTTGACTTGATGTTGCCGACGATGGACGGCTTTGAAGTTTGCAAACAGATACGAGAGCAAAAAGATGTTCCTATCATCATGGTCACGGCAAAAAAGGAAGAAATAGACAAGGTTCAGGGGTTCGGACTCGGGATCGACGATTACGTCGTAAAACCATTCAATCCCTCAGAGCTTGTAGCAAGAGTCAATGCTCACATCGCAAGATATAAGCGTCTGACAGAAAAGGCTGCTGTCGCACCGGAGGACACCCTCAATATCTGTGATTTAACTATTGATAAAATAGCAAGACGTATTTTCCTTAGCGGCAACGAAATCACATTCACTCACAAAGAGTTTGATCTTTTGGTTTTCCTTGCAACTCATCCGAATGTCGTCTTTAGCAAAGATGAGCTTTTCGATAAGATTTGGGGACTTGACGCAATCGGAGAAACCTCAACCGTTACCGTTCACATCAACCGTATCAGGGAAAAGATAGAGGACGATTCATCAAACCCGAAATACATAGAAACCGTTTGGGGCGTAGGATACCGTTTCAGATTGGTTTAATTATGGGTACATCTAATTTTATTGTAGAGGAGAACCGACATGAGCATGAAAGAAAAGATGCATAAAGGCGAACTTTATTTACCCGATGATGAAGAAATCGTCATCGAGCAAAGAAAGTGCCTTGAAAAGCTTTATGATTTTAATTTGACACGTCCCTGTGAACTAGACAAGCGTGAAAAGATGCTTAAGGATATGTTTGCCGAGATAGGTGAAAACTGCTATATTGAGCCTCCGTTTCATGCAAATTTCGGAGGAAAGCATATCCATTTCGGCAAAAACGTTTATGCGAATTTCAATTTCACCTGTGTAGACGATACCGATATATTTGTCGGTGACTACACAATGTTCGGCCCTAACGTCACTCTCGCAACGGCAGGACATCCTATTTTACCGCAGCTCAGAGAACCTTTGGCATATCAGTTCAATTTACCTATTCATATCGGTAAAAACTGTTGGCTGGGTGCAGGTGTTGTCGTACTTCCGGGTGTCAGCATCGGCGATAACTCCGTCATAGGTGCAGGAAGTGTGGTAAGCAAGGACATACCTGCAAATGTTATAGCTGTAGGTGTCCCCTGCCGAGTTCTTCGTCAGATAAGCGAACACGACAGAGAGTTCTACTATAAAGACCGCAAGATCCCTGCCGATATTTTATAATCTATGCAAATTTGCCGGTTCTTCAGCGGCAAAGCCGACACTCCGCTCGCCTACGGCTCGGGAGTGCACGGCTTTACCGCTCCGCCCACTTCGTGGGCGGGTTC
>CAYWDD010000087.1:0-6631 GCA_964456935.1 uncultured Faecalibacterium sp.
AATTAAAGTTTTTCGTCATCATCTTCAGCAAATCTTTAGCCGCATCAACTACAATTTTTTGTATGTCAACATCGACTGATGCCAAGACCTGTGTTATCGGATATGCTACACCGACAAGTTGCATAACAGTATCCTCAAGCAAATCTTTATCGGAGTAAGATGAAATTACAGCGTTGAGTATCAACTTCGCTTCCCTGCTATACGCATACATCTGCATTATGCCGTGTACATATTCGGCATATTCGGTGCTGTTGAAAGAGTCTATCGGATTTTCGACAAGGAAAGACAGAGCCATTCCGCCGTATTTACCGAATCCCGAAATTCCCTTAAACAATGCCGATGCCGAATCTCCGAATGAACATTCATTGACAATTTTATATTTAACCTTTTCAATGACACCTGCACTCAAGGTTGAAATAGCAAACTCTTTTATCAGCTGACTTTGAAGTCCCGTTTCGCCTGTTATCTTTAACGAACTTGCAAGTTCATTTAGAGAGTCACCGTTTGAAATTAAAGTGTTCACCTTCTTGGCAAGTGCAGCCTTTTCGGATTTCGGAATATCATCATCAACATCAAATGAATCTTTCATTGCACTCAGCACATTCTTTACAGCTTTTATATATTGAGTATCAATTGTCGTTTTAACGCTATCTTCAATCTGACTGTCTGTGATGAGTTTAACAAGAATTTCTTTTGCTACGTCCTTTTGTTCTTCTTTTGTCAACGTATCGAAATCCAAGGTAAGAACCAGCTTAAGGCTGTTAAAGCTTGCCTCACCTAACCTATCAAACATAGACGAGTTGGAGATGTAAGTGTAATTCGAGTCGTCCAAAATATAACCGAGAGCGTTCTCTCTTGAAATATTAAGCACTTGCGTTGATACACCGTGAGCCTGCTTAACCGTGGTCAAGACATTCTCGTAAGTATACTTTGATTCGGTAAAGGCGATATATGTTTCAGGGCAATGTGCGTGGGTTATTGATTTCATTCCGCCGTGCAAAGTGAAATGAGCAAGAATAGATTTCGCCAAAGAAACAAAGCCTTCCGGATAATTAGATGCATTTGTCACAATGCCGTTTAAAACAGACTCAAGTTCGACCTCACTCTTTGCGTTACCTAAATAACAAGCAAGTGCATTCATAATTTCATCTGCACCGTTTGTATGGTAGCTTTCTATATCGGGAGCAATGCCCAAAAGTGCATCTGTAACATCTGAAACGGTTGATGTTCCCTCGTATGCAACTCCTCCCGTAATGTATGAGAATGTTGATTTTGCGTTACTGTCCATAGTGAAGTTGACAGTTACACCCGCTTTTTTGAATCCCCACTGTGAAAGCGGAACATAAGCGATAAGGTCATCATTGTTGCAATAGTTGATAATGTTCGTAAGACTTGTATCTGCGTTAGTTGAAGTTGCCGGAGTAGCAAATGTGTAACCGTAAATATTATCAACCGTTGCATATTTTTGTTCCTTAGACAGCTTTTCGGCAACGATATTTGCAACTGCAGCACCTCGGCTGTGTCCTGTTACCAAGAACTTAGTCGTACTTGCATCAAGCCCTTTATCGGCTAAATACGAATCAAGAGAACTCATTACTTCATTTGCGGCAGTAGTGAATCCTTCATGGTAAACACCGTTCTTACCTATGTTAAAGTTACTTAACCATTCAAGTGAACCGGGTGTACCACGGATAACAACGGCAACAACCGTGGACTTTTCGTTGTTGACGGTAATATCTTTCGTTGCAAACGTATATGCAACAAAGTCGTTGTTGTCCATAGTGGCTTTCATCGAATAGTTATATGTGCTGACATCATTAAATTTCATATTGTCACTGCCAAGCAAAGTCTTGATCGCATTTGCGCCCTTGTAGGCTGTGGCAGCTAAGTGTATTGATGTCAGTGCAAGCTCGGGTATTATTCCGTAAGTTGCTTTTTTAGCAAAGAAAGAATCGTCATACAAGAATGGCAAGTCACCGTTTTCATATTCGTTTCCTAACGCACTGTCAAATGTCGCATAATATGTATACTTATTAGCATCAAAAGATGAATCGCTTTGGGTAGTTGTTGCCTCTTTTACAATGCCTTGTGCATCTTCTAATTTTTTAACGCTGTCTTTCATGCTGAACAAATCCATTGATACGGATCTGACTTCAACATTACTTCCGTATCCTTTAAGAACATTTACGGCAGCGTCATTGAAACAAGCTATATCATCATAGTTTATAACATTGTAAGCGACATATTCATAATAAACCGCATCGCCCGGTGACAAGGTATCCGGATCTATATTGACCGCACCGTTTGAGTTCCATGTGTATGGAACATACTGTGTTGTGCCGTCGCTGTATTCGATCCTGACGTTAAGCATAGTCGCCTGAACCGAAAAATCAGCTTCACCGTCATTGCCCTCAACACCCTCAGATGCCTGTTTTGTTGTTGCGGTTATGTTATCGACAATACCGTCAAAGTCAAGCTGCGGATTATATATATCGACATTGCTTGCATTTTCAAGACCGATATTAAAGTACAATGCGTTGTATTTTATCTCGTCATTAACTTCAACATTAAATTTCAGTGCTGAAAGTCCGTACACCTTAATCGGCTCATCTGTCTTAAATGTTGCACTGACAGGTGCATTAAACGTTGCAAGAGTCGAAGAATAATCTGCCGTCAGGTCATATTCACCCTGTCTGTCACCTCGGAGTACCCAACTGATAGTCTTGGTTTCCTGTCCTTTAATAGAATCAATGAATACGTCAGCTGTGTTGTTCCAGCCTGCGTTCAATCCGCTCATCAATGTCATTCCCGACGGAACATTAAGATGTATATTGTTGTCGATTAAAGTAAACTCCGATGTTGCGTTGTTGATAATATGAAGATCAACATTAAAGAATTCCTTTAAATATGTTGCTGTAACCGGAATATGTACAACTGCGACAATTTCGGCATTCTTTTCATTAGGTATAAACGTAATATTCCATGTACCGCTTGAAGCACTTGAACCACCTGAACCGTGAACATAATTGCTATTACCGCTGCTACCGCCACCGTTTCCGATTGAGGTTTTAAGGATCTGCGTATCATTTCGTATGTACTTTATAGGCACTTTTTCACCGCAGTATGTCACTGTAACTTCGACTTCATAGCAATTCTGGTTTGCAGGATCGTAAACATCTATTCCCGCTGCTACTATTTCGCTGAACGTCATTCTTGTTACTTCAAAATTGCCTGTGACTATCTCCTGCTTGATTACAGTCATCGAGATATTTCTCGTTGCATTGGGCAAAACTTTAATCGTTTTTTGTACGGGAAGATATCCTGACTTGTATACACCTACAATATGTTCGCCCTGTTCGAGAAGAAGAGAGGCAACACCCTTGTTATCGGCATATACAACCTTTTGATGCTCGCCACCGAGATCAAAGTATACAGGTGCACCCGAAACGGCTGTACCGTTTTCGTCAACAACACTGACTGAAATCGTACCTACCGATGTACGCTCTTTAACTTTGACATTCAATGTCGTGCTTGCAGACAAGCCCTCATCGTCCGTTACTGTAAGAGTTACAGTGTACTCACCGGCTTGCGTGTACTTCTTAACCGTTCTTATCTCCGAGGAAGTTGTTCCGTCTCCAAAATCCCAATTATACGAAACAATGCTTCCGTTATCGGTTGAATCACCTGCATCAAAGAACTCTTCAACACCGATTTCCATTATCGAATAGCCGTTTATGGTCGGAATGGGAGCGGTATTTTCATACGGAGCATCAGTATGTTCATAATGGACCGAATCTGTTATGAATGTATTATAATTGCCGACTTTATCATAAACCTCAATTTTATAGGTGTAATCACCGTCACCCTCATTGTATAAGTAGTTATAAAAGCTATACTCATGACTGCTGCTGTAGGAACGTGAACCTAAGTACAATGCTGTTCCGTCAGCTTTTATGCGGTACACCTTAAATCCGTTTATGTCAGCCGCACCGTCATCTTTCCATGTTATAAGACAGTTGTCGCTGACGATTTCCGTTTTTATATCCGTTATGACAGGAGCAACTTTATCAACATTATATATGTATTCGCAACTGTACTCGGAAACAAGTCCCACTATATCGGTTGCATAAACACGGATATAGATTTTATCTCCATCGTTAAATGTTTCAACGGGCAGTGTTGCACTGACTGTTTTATAATAATAGTTGATACTGTTAAACTCTTTGAGAACAGAATATTCCTTCGCATCATTTACCTTGTACTCAATAACAATACGGTCAAGGCAGTTATTATCTTGTACAAGCGTTTTAACTGTGTTATATGACGGACCGATACTTGAACCGCTTGACGGATTAACAGTTACTACGGAAGGCGGTGTAACATCATCGGCAACCTTTGCCGAAACTGTCTGAGAGAAGTCGCTCAAATTACCTGTAGAGTCTTTAACTCTTATTTTATAATAGTATACGGTATCCCTTGCGGCTGTTGTATCATAATAGCTTATAGCTCTAAGTCCTGATGCAATGAGAGAATAACTTCCGTTTTCAGATGTAGATCTGTATACGGAATATGTGGAAAGGTCGGTTTCTTCGCCCTGTAACCAGCTTATATAAATCCAACCGTCACCACCGCTTGCGATTATATCTCTCGGTGAATTAGGAGCTGTAGTATCAATGATGTATTCCACAAACGGAGCGGTTTCCGTTGTATCGCTCACATTGTCCGAATAGTCGGTTGCTACTGCCCTTATAAATATGCTGCCGTCTTTGTAGCGATCTATCGGAACACTATAACTGTATGTACACGATTTTGAGAATGTTGTGTAGCTGCTGACTGATACTGTTTCCCAATTAACACGGTCCTCAGACACCTGAATCTCAATAGACTTAATACCGCAATCATCATTTGCCGTTGCAGCAAACTTGATGGCACTGTTATATCTGCTTGCAGTCGGTGTTAATTTTGTAATTACAGGCGGTGTCGTATCAACAGCTGTCGATACAGTATAATCATCGGAGTACTCACCGACGTTGCCTCTGATGTCAATACAGGCTACTCTGTATGTATATTCTTTTCCGGGAACGAGATCGTTAAGACTATATCCGAGTGTCGTAATTGAGGAGGATAAAGTCTTATATGTGCCGTCCGATTTTTTCTGCTGAAGTATAAAGCAAGCGGCATCGGAGTCGGACACATCTTGCCATTCGAGTGTGAGCTTAGAGGAAAGTATTGATTTTGCTTTCAAGCCGACAACCTTTTCCGGACCTGTATTATCAATATTATATATGACTTCCATTTGTTCGCTTTCATTACCGTTTGCATCATACGCATATGCTTTAACGGTAATTTCACCGTCCGGAAGTTCGTAAGTGTTAAAACTGAACACATACGGTGCTGTCGTATCTGTGCCGATCAAATTCCATGTTTCACCGTTGTCAACCGAATAATATGTCTTGACCGATTCAACCATAAGGTTATCGACAGCATTTACTGTTATCGACTGATTATGACATATATAGCTGTACGAGGAAGGTGTGAACTTTGTTACAGTCGGCGGCTCGGTGTCCACATCTCGTCTTGCAACCGCAATATCGGACGGCTCACTTTCCGTACCGAAACTGTTGGCTGTTACAACATAGTATGAATAGGTTCTATCCTCTTTAACAGTCGTGTCGGTAAAGGTAAGCGTTGTTCTTCCGTTAATTGTTTTCAGCAGTGTAAAATTGCTGTCAACTTCTGATTTCCTGTAAATCTTATATGTAGTGGAATCGACCTCACTTGACTGCGACCATGAAAGTGCTATGTTTGTATAGTTGCCTACAGCGACAACATTTATTATCTTTTCGGGAACAGATTTATCAATATATACATTTCCCGCAAAGGTAGAAGTTGCACCGTCGATGTCGGTTATTTCAAATTCAACATTATATTTGCCCTGTTCGTAATCTGCTATATCCCAATCGACAATGTATATAAGCTCTGACTTATTTTTCGAATAGGCGGCGAGGTTTGATTCGCCTATAAGCTTTCTTTCTCCGTCAATTACACAATACAATTTGCCATGGATCTCATTTCCGTCAAGGTCATTATATCCCTTTGTGTTCTTAACGGTGATATACACTTTTTCGTCCGTCAGACCTATGCTGTTATTGTTATGGTTTGTATAAATTGACGTGATGTTCGGAGAGGCTGTTGTGACCGAAAGAGTTGCAGCTCCTGTTTTTTCCGCATCTGCATTCAAGCCATAGACCGAGTAAGTATATGTCGTATTGTTCTCGAGTCCCTCATCTGTAAATGTGAGTTCCTTTGTAACACCGACTCTTTCACCGTCACGCTCAATCACATAACTTACAACATCATCGCTGGCATGTTTGTTCCATTCAAGACAGATCGTTTTACTGTACACGGCAGTTGCGGTAAAATTCTTTATATCCGTGTCCAAAACATTTATGCAAATTTCCGCATTGTTTTTATATGCGTCCAACGTACTGACATAATCGCTGTAGCTTTCTGCCGGTACATGCACCTTCTCCAATGCATTCATCGAATAGAAAATGTCTGCATATTTAAATGTCGGTACTTTTGCACTCTTAAACGTGACTTCTTTTACTCCTGTGAAACCGTAGAAGGG
>CAYWDD010000088.1:0-6607 GCA_964456935.1 uncultured Faecalibacterium sp.
AATTCAGAAACGCTATGTCTAACCCCTTGCCGATATCGGTTGAGGACAGAAAGTTTTCGCTTGCGGCTTGATAACGGCTAAGCAGGTATAATTTAAGAGGCTGTTTTTTGCAGCCTCTTTTTGTTTGGGGGGTGAAGCCCACCCGCCCGCAGGGCGGAACGGCGACAGCGTGTACCTGTGAGCGGCGAAGCCGCTCGCAGGTATCGATGGTGTCGTTGACTTTGGCGGTCGTGAGGGGCTCGATGCCCCTCACGACCGCTGCGGAGGTAGCTGTGACTTGCCCGAAATAAAAAATATCGCAAACCGTTTTTACGATTTGCGATATTTTTTATTCTATTACTCCGCCGCCTATGACATATTCTCCGTCATAGAACACAGCGGACTGTCCTTTCGCTATAGCACGTTGAGATTTGAGAAATTCAACGTGTACCTTGCCATCATCAAACTGTTCTATTATTGCCTCTTGCTCCGGCTGTTTGTATCGCACTCTGACTTTAACTTTCATCGGAGAATCCAGTTTATCAAACGGAATAAAGTTTACGTCTTTCGCTATAAGTTTGTTTGAAAAAAGCGAATCCTCATAGGTCAGAATGACTCTGTTATTCACAATATCTTTTTCGTACACATACATTGATGCAGGCAAAGCAAGTCCCAATCCTCTACGCTGACCTATCGTATACCGAATTATGCCTTTATGAGTACCCAAAACCGTTCCGTCAAGAGTCACGAAATCACCGTTCGGAAATGTCTTTCCCGTCACTTTCTCGATATAGGCGGCATAATCACCGTCGGGGATAAAGCAAATGTCCTGACTGTCATGCTTATGTGCGTTGACAAAACCGTTTTCTTCGGCAATTTTACGAACATCGGATTTTGCGTATTCACCCAGCGGAAACGTCGTTTTAGCAAGCTGAGATTGGGTTAAACAATAAAGAACATAGCTTTGATCTTTTGTCCTGTCAACCCCCGTTTTCAGAAGATACCTGTCACCGGAATGCTCTATCCGTGCGTAATGTCCTGTGGCAATGCCGTCAAATCCCATTTCTTCCGCTTTTTCAAGCAATGCTCCGAATTTTACATATCGGTTACACACGACACAGGGATTCGGAGTCGCTCCGTTTTCGTAGGTTTCGATAAAGTTTTTGATGACATTTTCCGAAAACTCTTTTTGAAAATCCAGAGCATAAAACTTTATGTTAAGATCCTCGGCAACCTTTCTTGCGACTTCGACCTCTGCCATTGAGCCGCAAGCTCCCTCCGATTTATTCTGATGCATTATGAGGTTCACTCCCGCAACCTCACAGCCTGAACGCATGAGCAAAAGTGCCGTAACACTGCTGTCAACTCCTCCGCTCATACCTGTCAAAACTTTTTTCATTTTTATCTTTCCTTTGCAATGCTTTTTATAACCTCGCCTGCGATTATCATTCCGGCAACAGACGGAACGAACGGAACGCTCCCCGGTGTTTGCCTTTTTTGATGTACGCAGTCGGGTTCTTCGTACATTTTAGGTTTAATCGGCTCTTCCTTTGAATATACGACTTTTAAGTGTTTCACTCCACGTTTTTTAAGCTCATACCTCATGACACGGGCAAGCGGACACACGGACGTTTTATATATATCACAGACTTCAAAACGTGTCGGGTCAAGCTTATTTCCCGTTCCCATTGAACTGATTATGGGTACACCGTAACTTTCGGCAAAAACGGCAAGTGCTATCTTTGAGCTGACAGTGTCTATCGCATCAACGATAAAGTCGTAGCTTTCAAGTAAAAACTCATCTATGTTATCTTTGGTGAGAAATTTTTTAAGCTTTATCACATTGCAGTCGGGATTTATCAACAATATTCTTTTCTCTGCCGCATCGACTTTTTCCGTACCCACGGTTTCGACTGTCGCTATAAGCTGTCTGTTGAGATTCGACACTGCTACCGTATCATCGTCAACTATCGCTATAGTACCGATCCCGGCTCTTGTCAAAGCCTCGACTACATACGAACCGACACCGCCTACACCGAAAACTATGACCTTTGAGTTTTTGAGCTTTTCGGTAGAGCCTTCACCCAGAAGTAATTCACTTCTTGCATACTGTGACATTATGCACCGATGACCTCCATGCTCTCTATAACAATATCTTCTACCGGTGTTGCCTGTTCACCGATTGCGTTATATGTTCTTTCTACAGTTGTGAACTTATCTACGACTTCCATTCCCTGTATAACTTTTCCGAAAGCGGCATAATCACCGTCAAGTGATTTACATGAAGAATCATAGCAAATGAAGAACTGGCTTGTTGCAGAGTTTTTATCTGTTGTTCTCGCCATCGAAATAACGCCTCTTTCATGTGAAAGGGTATTCTTTTCAAAGCCGTTTGATTTGAACTCGCCTTCAATTGCCTCTGCCGTTTCACCTGTGGCACTCTGACCGCCCTGAGCCATAAAGCCGTCTACAACTCTGTGGAATGTTGAGTTTGTGTAAAACCCGGCTCTTACAAGCTTAACGAAATTCTCAACAGTCTTAGGTGCGTATTCGGGGTAGAGTTCAAGTGTGAACTCACCGAAATTTTTAACGACAACCTTGACTTTAGGATGTGATGAATCGGGATTTGTGCTTATGCTGCTTGCATCTGCGTCGGAGCTGTCTGAATTTCCGTTTCCGCCGCAAGCGGAGAAAGCGAATATCATGACTGCACACATAAGTAACGATATGATTTTCTTAAATGTTTTCATTTTGATTACCTGCCTTTTTATTTATTCCTACTGATTATATAGCCTTAGCGTGAATAAATCAAGGTATAGAGAGAAATTTTCTCGGGGTTGTTGTATTTTTGATTGAGGTTAGGGAGCGGAGCGACCGCCGAAGGGCGGTTGCGGAGCGTTACGGCGGGATAACGTGCGTTCGAACGAAGTGAGAAAGCACGGCATACCGCCCCGCTGCTGCAAGTCGGTTAAAGTAAAAACTTAAAGGCTGCAAAAGCCGAAATTCAAATGAGCAAGTTTGCACACAGTGGAAAGCCTGTTCCGGCTCGGCAGCATAAACTTTGCATATTGCAAAGTTTATGCTGCCGAGCAAATGCGGAAGTTCGGCACCGTTGTACTTCGTACAACGGCACACGAACTTCCGCCTCACGCTCCGCTCACCGCCTTCGGCGGTCGCTCCGCTGATCAAAAAAAGCAAACCGATCAAACTAATCGGTTTGCTGTAAATCACTTAACGATCCCTACAACCGTTTCGAGTATCTTTCGGATAAGCTCGATAAGACGAAGGAATATTTTCAAAAACGTGCTTGGAGTGTATATCTCAATATTGTCACTTTCCGTTTCCGCTCTTATCGTATCCGTTTCTATGTCATTGATAAGATATCTCGGATATTTCTCAAGCGAATCGACCGTAACAGGCTCATCGGCAAAGAAGATAGCAGTCGTAAGCTCACTTAAGTTTTTGTAGTCCTCACCGTGTTTGAGATATTTTACAAACCATGTCTTTTCGGGGAACATACAAGTCGATGCATCAACTGTTTTGTCTGGAGAAATGTATTTTTCGTCAACACTTGCAATGTAATCATCGCTGAGTTTTTCACCGTATTTTGCTACAGTTGCTCCAAATGAGGCATATTTTGTATCAATGGTGCCGTCACTCATATTCTGCCATGACGGTGTTACCAAAATTGAAGAATATCCGTATCTTGCATAAACACCGACACGGCAGTTTTCTTCTGTTTCCTTTATCGTTTGCGTCTTATTCTTTCTTACAACTTCGTTATAGTTCTCGACTTTCTCACGAAGTCCGTCATATTCATGTGAACCGTTGTAAATGTCGTTGAAAACATAGTCCATTGCATCGTCTATATATTCGTCCGGTACCATTGCCCAAATCGTGAGCCAGCCACCGAATATTCGTGCAAACACGTCCGGAATAAGATAGTCACCTAAATTTAAGATTATATCGTCTGCAAGCGGAAGAAGTGCGTTAAATATGCCTGCCGCCGTGAGAACGTCTATGATTCCGTTGATAAGATTCTCATATTCCGTCTGGTCAAGTGCGTATCTGAGATATTCAACAACCGAATCCTTTGTCAATACCAACTGTCCCGTCAGAAGTTCTCCGGTGTACGTTTCACCGTAAATCGCAGTGGAATTGAAAACTACACCGTGAATTTTCTCGTACCCGTAGACCGATATATATGTAACGGCAATGACTCCGCCGAGGCTGTGGCAGTCAAGAGCAACCTTTTCCGCTCCCGTACATTCTAGTACATAGTCAATATAGTCATTGAGCTGTTCGGCAATAATCAACGGATCCAATCTCCAGTCATATTTGAACGGGAGAATCGAATTTGACTTGACATATTCCTCTGTCGGGTACTCAAAGTCTGCACCGGAATTGTCACTTGCCTCACCGTTTTTATCAAGCATGATGTCTTCAAAATAAGAAACTGCTATCGGAGTGACGGTTTCACCGAGTTTGTCCCAATCCTTATCAACAAGAAATTTCGCAAGTGCCGGAATACAATCTTTGATAAGGTTGATTATGACATCGTCGGATATCGGGAAAATCTGTTCTTCGTCCTGTTCACCGGGATTTTTGTAAAGGTGATTCGACATAAATCCTTTAACATTGATCGTCGGGCAGGTTATTTCATAGCTTTCCTCGACCGATGCTGCAAAAACGGAAAATGTCGGTGCGATCATAAGAACGGCTGCCAAAATTACCGCTATCAATCGCATAATTTTTTTACTTTTCATGTTAGTTTCTTCCTTTCCTTTTTGTACTCTAAGACTATCACATTTTTTAGTTCAGGTCAATGTTTTTTACGTTTATTTACAGTTTATTGCGTTATGTCAGTCTGCTTCAGCGACAAATTCGACACTCCGCTCGCCTACGGCTCGGGAGTGTACGCCTTTGCCGCTCCGCCCGCCCTGCGGGCGGGCGGTTCTCCTACCCTCTTCTCGTTTTCTTTATCATGACAGACGTAGATACTATCATTATCACAAAAGCCATGAGCATAAAATACGGGAAAAGCTTTATGCTGATATTTTGAGCTATAAGACCGAAAATGACCGGAGTAAGCATAATGCTTACATATGCAAATCCCATCTGCATTCCGATTATCGACTGTGAAATATCTTTGCCGAAGTTCATCGGCGTCAAGTGGGTCATATTCGGAAACAGCGGTCCGTTGCCGAATCCGACAAGGAATAAACCAATCGTTGAAAATGCAAACGGCAAAGGAAGTGCCAAGAGCATTATCGCAACAAACGTCACCGCCTGTCCGATAAGTATAAGCTTGACGGTCGCAAGCTTTTTTGAAAGCAGTCCCGAAACCATTCTTCCCGATGCAAGACCTACAAAGTAAACGGTGATTATCTTTGCTGCATATTCTGCCGTCGTACCCTTAGCCTCAACCAGGTATGTACTGCCCCAAACAAGACACATCGACTCTATTGTACACGAGGACATGAACACTAAAAAGCTCTCTGTGACTCCGGGTAAACCGACTGCTTGTTTCAAGCCGATTATCCGTGTAGTTTCTTCTTCCGCCTCATCACCGAAATTTACTTTTTTCCAGACGGGCAGTGATACGAGTAAAACTACGGTTATCGCAAGCTGAATAAAGAATGCGTTGCGGTAGCCCAAACGCCAATTGTTATCTTTAGCGATTGCCAAGGACATGATGTATGGACTGAGCGAAACACCTATTCCGTAAAAACTGTGTAGGAAGTTGATATGACTTGCCTTATAGTGCATCGCAACATAATTGTTAAGTGCCGTATCTATCGACCCTGCACCGAGTCCCAAAGGAATAGCGAAAATGCAAAGCCAAATCAGATTTTTAGAAATCGAAAATCCGAAAAGTGCCGCAGCGGTCATAGCAGTGCTTACAAGTGCAGTCTTTGCCGTACCGAGCTTTTTTATAACTCTAGCACTTGAAAAACTTGAAATAACCGTGCCGCCTTGAATTATGACGGTGATAAAGTTGACGTACGACATGGGCAGCTGCAAATCCTGATATATAGCAGGCCATGCCGAGCCGATAAGAGAGTCGGGTACACCCAAACCTATGTATCCGATAAAAATAACTAAAAGTAATACAGTAGCCATAAATTTGCCTCATATGATACAAGGGACGAACTGAGTTCGTCCCTTTAATATTCATTAAGTTAAAATTATTTAACCATGTTTGCGATTTCTTCAGCGAAGTTCTCTGTCTTTTTCTCGATTCCCTCGCCCTTTGCAAAACGTGTGAATGCCTTAACCTTGATATCAGCACCGAGGTCTTTAGCAACCTTAGCAACATAGCCTGCAACAGAACCGTCAAAGAGATCTGAACGAACGAAGTCCTGATTCATAAGGCAGTTTTCGGTGTAGTACTTGCCGATCTTACCGTCAACGATCTTCTTAAGAACTGCCTCGGGCTTTGATGCCATCTTCGGGTCTTCCTTCATCTGAGCAACGAGGATCTCCTTTTCCTTATCGAGAACTTCTGCGGGTACAGATGCCTCATCAAGGTATGACGGGCTCATAGCTGCAACCTGCATAGCAACGTTCTTGCCCATAGCCTCGAACTCCGGCTTAGCTGCTGTAGCATCGTCTGTGTCAAACTCAA
>CAYWDD010000089.1:0-6563 GCA_964456935.1 uncultured Faecalibacterium sp.
TATTATTTTAACTTTATTTTACTTGAATATTTTTTTGCGTCGTATTATAATATGTTTGTTGTTTGACTCGCCTTTTGCAAACTTGTGAAACTGTTTCACGGACATTGATTTTATTTTAAGGAGGGATATTGTGCGATATAAAGAATTTGATTTGTTGCCGCCGAGCGTTCAGGAATATCTGCGGACATATCTTGATAATATCAAAGGCAAATCACAGCTTACTATTATTGAGTATGCATCGGATCTGCGTGTATTTTTCAGATTCCTTGTCGCCTTGAAAACGGATATCTCCCCGAATGAGCTTGACCCTAAATACGATATGTCATATATTGATATTCCCTGGATCAAGCAAATAACTACATACGATATTTTTAAATTTCTTGATTATTGTAACAAAAATCTCGATAACAGCAACACCACACGTTCAAGAAAAATCTCTACTTTGAAAGGATACTTTAAGTACATATCAGCGAAAATGAAATATATTGATGTTGACCCGATGGAACCCGTCGAAGCACCGAAAACAACGAAACCGTTGCCTAAATACTTAACTTTAGAACAAAGTGTTGAGCTTTTAAAGAGCGTTGACGGCAATGACAAGGAACGTGATTATTGCATTCTGACCATTTTTCTTAACTGCGGGCTCAGAGTTGCGGAAATGTCGTCACTGAATATAAGCGATATAAACTTCGATGAAAAGACCATGGTCGTAACAGGCAAAGGCAATAAGCAACGCAAGATATACCTTAATGAAATGTGTATGGACGCAATACACGAATACTTGCAGGTACGCCCGAAAGACGGCGTAAAAGACCGTGATGCGCTGTTTATAAGCAGACTGAAAAAGCGAATGGGCAGACAGGCTATACAAAATATGGTATATCGCTATCTTGATAAAATCGGTCTTGATTCCGGCTATTCGGTACATAAGCTCAGACACACAGCCGCAACATTGATGTACCAGCACAGTGGTACTGATGTATTGGTTATAAAAGATATTTTAGGTCACGAGAATCTCGCAACCACGGAAATCTACACACATCTTCTTAATGAGAATCTTCGTGAAGCTACCGATAGAAATCCACTCAACACCGGTAAAACTAAATCAAAGAAGTCTGAAAAACAAAACGACTCCGATTGAATATAAGACAGCCGCCAGAAGTACGGCAAAAGTAATAACGGCATATCGCAAAACGTAAAGATCAGTTCGTATCTTCGTTTCCGTGTTGCCGTTTTTTCTTATAATATTCTGTATATCTTTTGACATTTGAATACTTTCGTTACAGGCAAGCATCAGTGCAAACAGTTGTAATACAGCCGCAGGGAAAATCAGAAAACAGCAATACGCAACACCTTTTAGAAGATAAGATGAATATATGTAACCGCACATTGCACCGAGTCCGAGTCCTTTAAAAAACGGTGCTAAATAAACAAATAAGTAACCGACGGAAGAAAAGCCTAAAAACATCAAGAACAATATAATTATAATGTTTTGCAAAAATGAAGAAATAACCATTTCGGGTACACCCAAGCTTTGATTTACGGTGCAAAATTTTGTGAAAATTTCGGCTGCACCTATTTCTGCGGTTTCATTTATAACTGTAAGAACAACACCGCAAATAATTCCGATTGCCGCAAAAACAGATGTAACTATCGGGTACTTTTTATTAAATTCAACGTTAAAAAACTTGCTTATATCAATTACTTTTGTCGCTTTAACTTTCATTTTTATCTCCTCATATTAGCTGTAATTATTCCTCCGACAGTACCCGAAAGCAGCATCGTAATTAAAGAAATAACAAATTTTAAGCCTATGTGACCCGAAAATACAGTTACCGCAACAGCAAATATAATTATCGGCAACGCTCCTAAAATTCCGCATATAATGCCTTTTTCGTTGAGTTTTGATGCAGTGAACAGTCCGCCCAAAAAACACGATATACCGCAAATTATGAGCATTATGGGAAAGTAATAAGTTGAATCTGCATCAACTTTATACAAAATAAATGATGACAGCAACAATAACATGCAAAGTAAAGCGAGTGTTTTTATTACAGCGAAAATATAAGCTTTAACATTACTGTTTTCTTGTTTTGATTTACGCTGTTTCGGTTTTCTTTGATTTCTTTTCTTCATATAAAAAGACCTCCCTTCTTGAAAATTCTATGAAGGGAGGTTTAATTTTATGATGATCTTAGCAATAATTCTTCTGCGCTGTCCAAAGTTGCCTGCGTTATCACAGAGCCGCCCATGATACGGGCAATTTCATGCTTTCTTTCTTCAAAATACAGCGTTGTAACAGATGTTCGTGTTTTACCGTTTTCGGTTGATTTTTCTATATATAAGTGATTGTCGGCAAATGATGCTATTTGAGCTAAATGCGTAACACATATGACTTGACTGAAACGGGAAACTTCTTTTAGTTTAAAGCCGATCTTTTCTGCAGCTCTTCCGCTGACTCCCGAATCAATTTCATCGAATATGAGCGTATCTACGCTGTCAAGGTTAGTCAAAACGCACTTTATCGCAAGCATTATTCTTGACAGTTCACCGCCGGAGGCAATTTTAGCTATCGGTTTTAAGTCTTGCCCCAAGTTTGCCGATATCAAGAATTCAACATCGTCAAGTCCTGTCGAAGTTGCCGCACACTGGTCAACTTTTACCTTAAATTCAACATTCGGCATATCAAGAAACTTCAGTTCTTCCTTTATCTCGGTGCTGAATTTTTCTCCTGCCGTTATTCGTGACTGTGTCAATTCGTTTCCGACCGATATAAGTTCTTCGAGTACCTCGTCGTATTTTGCCGAAAGCTTTTCGATTTTTTCTCCGCTTAACGATATTTCGTCATATTCCGATTTAATTTTTTCAAGGTACACTAAAACATCTGCTTCTGTTTCACCGTATTTCTTTGTCATTCGGTGTATCGTGTCAAGACGTTCTTCAACCGAGTTTATATCAATTTCACCGTTTTGGAACGTTTCAAACTTTGATAATACAAACTCACAGCAGTCTTGTAAGTTTATAAGACACTCATTTACAGAGTTTTTATATTCGGCAGATTCTTTTATATATTCGCTCAAAACATTCAATGATTCAACCAAGGTATTAAGCTCCGAAATTATTCCGAGATTTTCCTGACCGTTTCCGTTTAACATCATATTAGACACGGCGAGGGACTGTCTTATTTTTTCAAAGTTCTGATAATTATTCCTTTGAGAAATAAGTTCATCTTTCTCCCCTACCCTGATTTGTGCCGATTCTATTTCGTTTATTTGATATTTTAAAGTATCAAGCTTTATTTCCTTTTCGGATTCAATTGCTTTTAACTGCTTTAACTGTTTGTTTATCGCTTTTAAGTTAAGATATTTTTCGGAGTATCTCTTAAGTATATCTTCGTTATTTGCAAGCTTGTCGATATATTTTAAGTGATTGTCCTTGTTGAGTAGGTTTTGATTTTCGTTTTGACCGTGAATGTTTATCAAGTGTTCGCCTATATTTTTAAGCACACTTGCGGTAACGGTTTCACCGTTTATCTTACAAACGTTTCTGCCTTCTTTTATTGTCCTTTGAATGAAAAGACTGCCGTCAGTACAGTCTATACCGTACTGTGTAAGCATATCAACGACCGTTGCATTTACGTTTTCAAATACAGCTGTAACCTTTGCCTCATCTGTACCGTTTCTTATTATCTCTCTTGAAGTACGCTGACCCAAGACGGCATTTATCGAGTCAATGACTATAGACTTACCGGAGCCGGTTTCACCCGTCATCACGTTAAGCCCTTTATCGTATTCAATTACTGCCTCTTCTATTATCGCTACGTCGTTGATTTTAAGACTTGAAAGCATATTCTACCCCTGCTTACTTTATTAAGCTTTTGATCGTTTGTGCAAGCTCTCTTGCCGCATCTTCCGTTCTGTTTAAAATAAATATTGTGTCGTCACCTGCTATACTTCCGACAGATTTGTTAAATGAAAGCGCATCTATCGAGGCACAGGCGGCATTAGCCATACCTGCGTGGCAGTGTACCACGGTTATATTCATTGCATAATCCGCACCTATAACGCTGTGAGCTAGAATGGCGTCGAATTTCGTGTTATTCTTAGCTTTGTCGTTATTGACAGATGCGTATTTGTACTGACCGAAATCATCTTGAATTTTAACAAGATTCATAGCTTTGATATCTCTTGATACAGTAGCCTGTGTAACTTCAAAGCCGCATTCTGTCAGCATTTGAGTTAGTTGCTCCTGAGTTGAAATATCGTACTCCGATATAAGCTGTAAAATTTTGTCCTGTCTTATGTTTTTCTTCATATCTTTACTCCGTTTCATGCTCGTCTTTGAGCTAATTTTTGTGAAAGTACATCAATAAATGTGTCTGATTTTATTCTTATAAATTGAGCCGAAACGTCGGCTTTCTTTATAATGATCTTGTTGTGTTCCTCAAGGTCTATCGAATTACAGCCGTCACATGAAAGCATGGGTCGTCCGACTTCTGTATTTTTAACGCTGATTTCGAGTACCGAGGTGGGTTTAAATATCATCGAACGTGAAAACAGCGAATGAGTGCATATCGGTGTAAGTCCGATGCTTTCTATGGTGGGATCGATGACAGGACCGCCTGCGGAAAGCGAATAAGCGGTAGAGCCTGTCGGTGTCGAAACTATTATTCCGTCGGCATAATAATCATTGACAAGTCTGCCGTCACATTTTATCTGAATGTCGCACATACGCATTGCAGTGCCTCTTGCGATAACAACGTCATTGATGCAATAGCTTGTATCGACAAGTTTGTCATTTTCGTAAAGTTCCGCTACGAGCATCATTCTGTTGTCGGTTTGATAATCACCGTCAATAAGATTTTTAAGCAGATGAAGTTCCTGTTCCTCAATACCTGCCATAAAAGCAAGCCTGCCTGCGTTTATTCCGAGAATCTTTTTGCCGTATCTTGCACATTTATATGCACTGTGTATGATAGTTCCGTCACCGCCTATGGCAATCATGATGTCACAGACATCATAAAGTTCTTCGTCAGGCAAAAAGCTTACATCAAGTTCTCCGAGCTGCGATTGAAATTCATTGCTGAAAACAAGGTCTGCACCGAGTTTTTTAAGTTCGTTATATGTGTTCAAAGTGACTTGATAGGCATTTTCTCTTGTCAAGTTAGGTTTTATTGCTATCTTCATTCTTTTCACCCCGTTTATCGAGTGCGTCATGTGATGCTTTTACTGTTTCTTCGAAAGAGCGAGTAAGCAAATTTATCGGTGAATCACTCTTTTTGATGTAAATAAGATATTCTATGTTGCCCTCCGGACCTTTTACGGGCGAAAAGTCAAGGTTAAGGATATCGAATCCGCTTTCAAAGATAAATTCCGTTATGGTTTGGATAACTTCAATATGTGTTGAAAGTTCTCTTACTACACCTTTTTTGCCGATTTTATCTCTGCCTGCCTCAAATTGCGGTTTTATAAGACAGACTGCCTCACCGCCCTGCTTGAGAAGTTCTCTCATCACGGGTACGATAAGTTTCAGTGATATGAAAGAAACATCAACGCTTGCAAAGTCTATTTCATCGGGAATATTTTCCCTTGTGACATATCTGAAATTTGTTCTTTCAAGGTTGACAACTCTTTCATCGGTTCTCAATTTCCATGCAAGCTGACCGTAACCGACATCTATGGAATATACTTTTTTCGCACCGTGCTGTAACATACAATCGGTAAAGCCACCGGTTGATGCCCCTATATCCATGCAAATGCAGTCATTAAGCTTAACACCGAACGAATCGACCGCCTTTTGAAGTTTTAATCCTCCACGGCTTACAAAAGGCATTTGCTTTCCTCTTATTTCAAGCTTATCTTCACTTTTTACGGTTGCTCCCGCCTTCAGGGATTTTTGTCCGTTTACATAGACCTGTCCTGCCATTATGTACGCTTTAGCTTTTTCTCGGCTTTCACATAAGCCGTTTTCGACCAAAGCCACATCAAGTCTTAACTTTTCACTCACCTTATTAAACCTCGTTAATTATATTTATCATCGACTGAACATCGAATCCGTACTTTTCAAGCTGTTCATTTACGCTTGCCTGTTCAACGAAACCTCCGTCAACTGCGATAAGTTTAAACTTCCCTTTAAATCCGTTTTCTGTCAGCATGAGCAGAAGATTTTCACCGACTGAGCCGCTTTTGACTCCTTCTTCAAAGAAGAACACTTTTTGTGTACCCATAAGTCGTTTACATATTTCACCGTTTATCGGCTTTATGACGTTGAGTTTTATTACTGCCGTATTTTCCGAACAGTTCATCGCATCTACGGCATTTTTACTTATCCTGCCATAGGTAACTATAACCTTTTCGGCATTTTCTATGTCACCGTAAATGTAATAATCTTCCGATAAATATTCCGGTATTTCGTCTATTACAGCCTCGTCACCTCTGGGATAGCGTATAACGACGGGCATATCGTCCTCATACACAGCCGCACCGATGTCGCTTTCAAGCTCTGTAAAGTTTGACGGAGCATATATCTTAAATCCGGGTATCGAGTTAAAGAAAGACACGTCA
>CAYWDD010000090.1:0-6512 GCA_964456935.1 uncultured Faecalibacterium sp.
AATTCTCTCATAGTTCTCCATAATACTATCTAACACTGCTATTATACTTAAATCATATTGGTTTTGCAAGATATAATTGATTAAAATTTAAGAAGATTTTGTGATGGGGTAGGATATCTTTTCCGCTTGTGGCAGTAAAACCTTTTCGAGAAGAATAAGTTTCAATATTTTTTTAATTATTTTAAAAATATTCTTGACAAACTTTGAAAAAGCAACTAAAATAAATATTAAGAACATTTGTTCGATTATGATTTATGGAGGAGTTAAATGACTAGCGAAAAATTTAGAACAAATCCCCTGTTCCTGAGAAATTAATTTAAAGGAGATGGGAGCTTTGAAATGCCGAAAATCGAAAAAGAAAAAATCAATCTTGATAACATTGAACTTATAGGATATGATAAACTTAGCGAAAATGAAAATCAAAAGATAGTTCATTTCTTTTTAGACGATTATAAATTTGAGGTTATATGGAATGACCCCGAGCCGAGAATCGAAAAACTGAGGAAGTATAGGGCGGTTCTTGCACCAAATTACAGCATGTATACGGAAATGCCTCTATCATTAAAAGTGTATAACACTTTTAGAAGTCGGTGGTGCGGTGCATATCTGCAATCTAAAGGAATTAAGGTTATACCAACTGTTGCTTGGGGAGATCCTACCACTTTTTGGTTTTGCTTTGACGGTATTGCAAAGAATAGTGTGGTCGCTGTTTCGACCTTAGGTGTTAGGAAAGAAAGGTCACTGTTCATGCAAGGTTACAACGAAATGATTAGAAAAATAGAACCCGAAGCAATAATATGTTACGGTAAACCTTTTGAAGAAATGACCGGTAATGTAATACTTATTGATTATGCTGAAACTAATCGCTTAAAAAGCAAAACCGAAATCGAAAGAGCATATGTAAAGGAACTCACAGGCTGCATTATATCCGCTCAAAAAGGTATCGGCAATGCCGATAATAATGGCAAAAAGAATAGATATCCCGGAAACGATCCGACTCAATCTCCCGGAAAAGATTTTGAGTGGCGAGGAAAAGGCGATCCAACAACAGGAAAAGGTGCATGGGTAAATTCAAAAACAGGCGAAACATTGCATCCCGATTTATATCATCCGCAGCCATACGGTCCTCATTGGGACTATAATTATCCGGGTGCCGGGGATGGATTCAGAATTTATCCGGACGGTTCTATGACACCGAAAATGTTTGCAATAGTAGGAGGTATGTTGTATGCTTGAAAATAACGATTGGAGACTTCTGAACCAAAAAGATTATTTGATGAATAAAAAACTTATGAAAACAAATTATACCAAGCGGTCAGAAAAATGGGATCACGACCATTGTGCTTTTTGCTGGGACAAATTCAGTGAAAGAAAAGAAGATTTAACACAAGGGTATTGTACATTAGACAAAAAGTATTGGATTTGTGAAGAATGCTTCAACGATTTCAAAGAAATGTTCAAGTTCACCGTTATATAAGCAATATAACTTTTTCACGCTGATACGCAAATTTCCGCTCGCAAAATCCGACGCATATTTTCCTTTCGGCATAAACTATGCTTGATAATAGAATATACTTAAAAATATCGTACAAAAATCGTTGATTAAATCTAAAATATGTGTTAAACTTAACACATAATTAATCTTAAAGGAGGAAATATTTCCATGACAAAAATCATAGCCTCGCTGACAGCTTTTGTCACGATGCTTTTGGCTTTCCTCGGCATTTCAAATGTACCGAACACGGACATTGACCCGAACGCTTGGATGGCTAACATCAGTGACTCGGCTTACATCAGCGAAATCTCTATCCCCGGCACTCATGATTCCGGCGCACTTTATGAGCCTATCGAACCGAGTGCTAAATGTCAGAACTACACTATCAAGGATCAGCTTGATATGGGTGTTCGTTTCCTTGATATGAGATTCAATATGTCGGGCGGCAAATTCAATGTCGTACACGGTGTTGTCTATCAAGGTTCGACTTGTGATGACGTTCTTTCGGACTGCTATGCTTTCCTTGAAAACAATCCGAGTGAAACTATCATCATGAGCGTAAAACAGGGCGAAGAGGCACTTAATATCACGTCACTGTTTACAAAAAGGCTTAAGAAGTACATAAACGAAAATCCCGATATGTGGTACACCGAGAACGCTATACCGCAGCTTGGTGAAGTCAGAGGTAAGATCGTCCTGTTCAACAGATATGACGCAGACAGCGAACTCGGACTTGACTGCACCGACTGGCCCGATAACACGATGTTTACAATAAACAACGATGGCTATAACGTACATATTCAGGATTATTTCAAGATGGACGACACATCGGTCGAGTGGGGTTACATAAAAGAGCTGCTTTATGCCTCATATAATGAAACGGACAAGGCTCATAACCTCTATGTCAATTTCCTCAGCGGATATGTAAAGAACGGACTTCTCCCCGATCCTCCCGCTGTTGCAAACGACATCAATCCCTTATTCACGGAGTATATGAACTCAGCTCCCAAAGGCTGCTACGGAGTCATTTTATACGACTTTGTAACACCTGAGCTTTGTGACTTGCTTATAAGTAAAAATTTTTAATCGGAGGTCAAAATTAAATGGCACAAATCATTGAACTTTTCAAAAGAGCTTTCTCACTTCTCATGGCTCTCATCGCTGTTATAGGCGGTGGCATCACAGGCGACTCAACAGTTGTTGACGGTGACATCGAACTTGTCAGCGAATACGCATACTCACTTGATGACGGTCTTGCATTCGGTCAGGGCATCACAACCGACGGTGACTACTTCTACGGTTTCGGTGCACTCAAAGTTGCTGCATTCTGCGGTATCACAAAGATCAACGCTAAGACAGGTGAAATCGTAAACGTTAACCGTTACTGTGTACCGGAAGAACTCATGACAAAGGGTTACTCTCACTTCGGTGACGGTGACTACTGTGACGGCAAGCTTTACATCGCTTGCGAGGACTTCGGTTTCAGAAATCCGGCTATCTTCGTCTATGATGCAGAAACTCTTGAATACGTTGACTATCATCTCATTCCGCAGGGTGTTCTTTCAGACAATCACCTTCCTTGGTGCGTTGTAAGAAACGGCTACATCTACATAAGCGAATTTGACGATGTTTCGGAAATCAAAATGCTCAACGCATCTGATTATTCATACGCAGGTTCAATAAAGCTTGACAAGACCCTCAACTCAATACAGGGCGGCGATATCCTTAACAACACACTTTACCTTTCATCAGATGACGGTGACATGGAAAAGCCGACATACGCTATTGACCTTACAACAGGTCACGTTACGACAGCTTTCATCAGAGGCACAGGCAACGTCAACACAGAGGCAGAAGGACTTGCGGTTTATCCCATGGACAACGGTTCTCTTTTCCACATCACAGACGTAGGAACATCTGTTAAAATCAGAAGTTACTCATACTCAAAGTAAGTTAGATTCTTTCATCGAGGACTGCACTTTTTGTGCAGTCCTTTTTTGTGCGACCCTGTGCAGCCTGCAAGCCACTGCTTGTCGAACTTAGATCAGCGGCGGCGGAATTTCGGCACCCCACTGCGTTCGTGGGGTACACGAAATCCCACCGTGTGGGTTCCCCGCCTTTCATTTCCTGTCTAAGGTTATGTATTTTTTAGTATTGCACAAACGCAAAACAAGTGGTATAATACATTTTAACATTGTGTGAACTTGTTAATAATTTCTCTTTGGAGGTAAATATGGATTATAAGTTTAAACTTTCAGGTGATACGGCAGTCGTAACAGGTGCCGCAGGCGGAATAGGCTATGAAGTCGTTGACGGACTTTTCCAAAACGGAGCTGAAAACGTTTTCATGGTCGATTACAACGAAAACGCACTTTCAGAGTGTGCAAAAAAAATCGGCTCTGCATACCCCGATAAAAAGGTGTTTGCAATCAAAGCCGATTTAACAAAGGAAAGCGACGTCAAGAATCTTGTCGAAGAAATAGCAAAGACGGGACTTAAAGTTGATATTCTCATCAACAACGCAGGCGTTGCCCGTGACATTTACAGCATAAACGAAACTCAGGAGGGTTGGTCAAAAGTTATCGACCTCAACCTCTCGGCACAGTTCTTCGTTGCACAGGCTATAGCAACCGCTTTCATGATTCCCGACAAGCGTGGCGGCAGAATCGTCAATATGTGTTCTCTCGGCGGAATCATGGGTATTCCCGGTGCTGTTGCATATAGCTCAAGTAAGGGCGGTATTATGCAGATGACAAAGTCACTTGCCGCAGAGTGGGCAAGATTCGGCATTTTGGTAAACTGTGTTTGCCCCGGATTCGTTGACACTCCGCTTATTGCCGAAACCAAGAAAAACGAACGCTGGCTCGGATATGTAACAATGAGAAACCCAATGAAACGTCTTGCAAACGCAGAGGACATTGTCGGTGCGACACTTTTCCTTGCATCAAATCACGCTAACTTCGTCAACGGCACGTCCGTAGTAGTTGACGGTGGTTATTCATGCAGCGGCTGATTCGTAGGGATTAGGGTTGTAGCGGTGCTGAGCTTAACTAAGTAATTTCGGCTTTCCTCTGATACAATCCGATAATAAAAACAGCAGGCTGTCCGCTTTGGACAGCCTGTTTTATCTTATTTGAATATATTCTTTATGAAGTCGAATATTGACTTGATGAAGTTGATGAACTTCTGAATTATGTTGACTGTCGGACCTGCTATAGAGCCGCCTGCCGCCTCATCGGTGAGCGGTGATATCTGCTGTGTTTCCTCGTCATATTTGAGGAACTGCGGATAATTTGCGTCTGTGTTGATGTCCATTCCGTCTGTTGTGCAAATTGCTTTGTTGAGCTTGTCTATGCTTGTCGGGAATATTGAGTGGTTGCAGCCTTTGATGAACCATGTGTTATCGGGGAATGCACAAGTCGATGCATTGATTATGCGGTCTGATGAGATATACTTCTCGTCTGCACCTGCTATCTGCTCATCTGTGAGGGTCTTGTCGTAATCTGCGGCTGTTGCACCGAAAGATGCGTGTTTAACAAGAACCGTTGCATCACCGTTTGCCTCTGCACTTACAACAACAGGAAGATAACTCGGTACATTGTAGTTTACTACTACGCCAAGTCCCATGCCCTGTTCCTTGTATTTTGCGAGCATTTCGGTTTCATGAGCCTGAATATCATAGTGATAGTGGTCGATTTTTTCTATAAGTCCTGCATACTCTTCCTCTTGACCTGCGAAAACAAGTTTCTTTGCCTGTTCGTAGTCCTCTGCGGCAACAGTTGACCAGATCGATGCGAATGAGCCGTAGGTTGCGGGAACGATCTTGGGAGCAAGCATGGGATAAACCTTGTTTACAAAATCGGTCAGCTTGCTTACCGGTACGTTAAGTGAGTTGAGGGTATTAAGTAAGCTGAGAGTTGAAAGTATAAGCTGACTCATGACAGGGTCGTCAATGATGCTGTTATAAATCTTTTCAGCCTCACCTGTCTGTAATGCACGTTCAAGTGCTACTGCATTGAGATCAAACTTTCCTGCGAAAATCTCACTTGCACGAAGTGATGAACCCTGTGAAGCGGAGACGTAGTAAACAACGTTGTTTATCTTTTCGATACCGTATTCATAGAGGTATGCCGAGAGTACGTTACAGCCGTAACATCTTGAAACGACGTTTACCTTGCTTTTACCGGTTACTCTGCGTACACTGTCAATAAATGTTTCAAGATAATCGGCAACCTGACACGGGTCAACACGCCAGTCGTACTGAAAACTATATTCACATTCGTTGTAGTTGCCTTTGACGGGATTTGAGTAATCGTACTTTGTTTCAACGCTTGTCGGTGCGATGTCACCGTTGCCGTCACAGAGAATGTTCTCGTAATAAGGAGCCATTGCCTTGTAGAACTCGTCAACCCAAGCGTCATAGTTTCCGCTTATCATACCTACACCGAGATAGGGCAAACAGTGCATGACTGCATTTGTGATGTCCTCTGTTTTGAGATTGTCGCCTATCGGGAAAACTCTTTCACCGTCCGATGTGTAGATAGGCATATTTCTGTTTCTTCCGCCGACAAGGATGGTCGGTACATAATTCGCCTCTTGAGCATAGGCTGTTGCGGCAGGAATAGCAAGAGTTGCAACGAGCATCACGGCAAGAAATACAGAAACGATTTTCTTAATTGAAGTTTTCATTGTTTTTACCTCCGTGTTTAAGATTATAATAATATTATAATATCTCGGTAAAACACAAGCAATAAAATCAAAATAAACTATATTAAACAAGTGTAACCTTTTTGTGATGATTATGCACAAAAAGGTTACAATGTTTTGAAATTGTGATTATTTTATGACTTTGCTTAAAAAGTCCTTGAGTCGGTCGCTCTTGGGAGTGTCAAAAACTTCGGCAGGTGTACCTTGTTCGACTATTTTTCCGTCGTCCATAAACAGCACCTTCGATGCGACTTCTCTTGCAAAGCCCATCTCATGCGTTACAACGACCATTGTCATGCCGTCCTTTGCA
>CAYWDD010000091.1:0-6435 GCA_964456935.1 uncultured Faecalibacterium sp.
GCTGACCCGAGCCTGCGAAAAGGTCGAGAACCTTTCTCCCCTCTATTTCAAACTGAATTATGCTGAAAAGGGCCTCCTTGACCTTGTCGGTCGTAGGTCTGACGTCCTCGCCCTCAAGGGTGATAAGCCGTCTGCCTCTGGCACTACCTGTTATAACTCTCATGATGTTCCTTCCCACACCGAACTTTGAGCGTACCCGAAATTCGGTATATATAATTGCTTATATATTATCACACTTTATAAGGAAAATTTCAACCTTTTGTGACAATATTTACAATTTCTCTCAATTATAGAAATATTATTCGAGATTTGCTTTCGGTTTTACAAGCTTTCTTCCGTGATTGTAAAGTTTTCTGTTGTCCAAAGCCCACTGTCTTTGAGTGAACTCCCCTACCTTGACCTCACCTATGCTCTGTGCCATTTCGTAGACCGTGGCATCGAGAGTGTCAAGCTGGCATAAAACTTCCGCCTCTATAAACAGCGGTCTTACCGCAGCACCGAACTCGGGTTCTCCGTGATGCGAAATGAGCATATGCTCAAGAAGAACTCTTTTTTCCTCCGGTACACCGAGCTTTTTAGCTGTTTCGTCAATTTCCATAGCACCCATAACAAGATGTCCGAGAAGGTTTCCTTTGACCGAATAGCTTGATGCTACACCTGTCGTTTCTCCTACATCGTACTCGTAGAGTTTTGCTATATCGTGAAGAATGACTCCCGACAGTAAAAGTTCTCTGTCAATTGACGGATATATTCTGCAAGTGCATTCGGCAAGTCTTAATATTGACAGTGTATGATACAAAAGACCGCCTCTTATTGCATGGTGGAGCTTAAAAGCCGCCGGCCAGTAAAGAAGTTTTTCTCTGTGCTTGTCTATTATTGTCTTTGTAAGATTCTTTAAATCCGCATCTCTGAATGTGTCAAGCGTGTTGAGTATCTCTCCGAGCATCATTTCTCCCGAATACTCAGATGACGGAACAAAGTCCGTTATGTTGACTCCGTCAGCCTCGATGACCGATCTGATGCGGTCGATCCTAAGCTGATTTGCACCGTTGTACTGCTGAAGCTGACCTCTGAATTTGATAAGGTCGTCTATTTTGTACTCACCGTGAAGTTCCTCTTTATAATCCCAAAGTTTAGCCGGAATTTCTCCGTCCTTGTCACAAAGAGTCAAATCAAGATACGGCACACCTTTTACGTTTGTTTTCTTCTCGACGGTCTTTATCAAAGCAAAGCCGTCAACTACTCCGTTTCTCTGTTCGATAAAATTCATTATTCGTCCTCCTCTTCGTAGGTTTTAAAGCCCTCACCGAGAACTTCTCCTGCCTCTGAAATTATAGTGAATGCGTGTTCGTCCACACTGCGAACTATCTTGTTTATCTTGCTGACTTCAGCCGCTCTTGCCGCACAGACGAGCATACCCTTGTCCGTATCGGTATAAGCACCTTTTGCCGGTACGACCGTGACACCTCGGTGCATTGTCGATATTATCGCCTTTGACACTTCCTGCGGCATTGACGTCACGATGAACAATACCCGACCGTGTCCTGTGCCGTAAAGTATCAAGTCTATTACTTCGCCCGATATGAATACGACTATAGCCGAATAAAGCGCACTTTCGAGATTTCTATATGCAAGACCCGACGCAAGCACGACCATCATGTCAACCATCAAAAGCATTCTGCCCATTGAAAGGTGGGGGTACTTTTTATTTATAAGCTTAACGATTATATCGGTTCCGCCGCTTGTTGCATTTCTTGTAAAGATTATCGCTAATCCCGCACCGCTGCATACTCCGTAGAATATTGAGGCTAACAGTCTGTCGTCCGTTCCTGCGGGGATTATCTTTGCGAAAATATCAGTCGTGAGCGAAAGAATTATAGTCGCAATAAACGACTTGATAAACATCTTCCTGCCCAGAAAGATAAATGCAAGGATAAACAGCGGAATATTAAGCACAAGCATTACAGTACCTATCGGAAGCATCGGAAAAAAGTAATTGACGATAGTTGAAATACCCGTAAGTCCTCCGCAAGCTATTTTGTTCGGAACAGAAAACATATTGATGCCCAAGGCAAATATCGCAGAGCCGACCATAAAGCACAGTATATCAACTACCCATGTGAGTGCCGACGAACGTTTTGAATTTTTAAGTCCGTTATTTTTCTTTGACATTTTCCGAATCCTCCTCACTTATTATCATAAATAATTCTCTTAATCTGTCAATCTCTCCGTTTAGATACAGATATCCGAAAAGGGTTTCCATTGCCGTTGCATAGTGATAATCTCTCGGATTTCCGTTCTTCGGGAGATGGTTTGTGTGTGCGTTTCTTCCTCTTTTAAATATAGTTTCCTCTTTTTGCGAAAGCAAGGGCAATATCTTTTCGCAAGCCTTTGCCTGAGCCGACGCTTTAACGCTTTCCACTGCCGAATGATGCAGTTTGTTCGCACTTCTGTTAGCCTGACACACAAGCTTTTCTCGTACAAACAGGTCATATACGGTATCTCCGACAAATGCCAACGTCAGAGGACTGAGCAAATTGGGGTCACAGTCATAATCAAGTAATCTGTCCAATTCAAATCCTCCGTCAGTTCACAAAGTCAAATTCAAAGTCGTATATGCTGACAGTATCGCCCTCTTGTATTCCCTTTTCTCTCAAAGCGTCTATTATGCCGCTTGACTGCAATACTCTCTGGAAATACTGAAGTGATTCATAGTCGTCAAGGTCTGTTTTGCAAAGTATCTTGATAAGCCATTCCGCCTCAACGATATAAACGTCGTCCTCGATCGTGATGTTAAAGCCGGTGTTGGACTTTTTAAGGAGAGTTTCCATAGGAACTTCTTCCGACTCGTACTTTTTAATGGGTGGTAAGGTCGCAAGCATTTTTGCCGCCGCATTTATTACTTCCTTTGTACCCTCGCTTATCGGAGCGCACATTTCGTGATACTCATAGCCTTTATCTTTGATGTAATTTCTGAAACGTTCAAGCTGTTCGTCCTCGGCAAGGTCAATCTTGTTTCCGACAACGATCTGCGGTCTTTCGGCAAGTTCGGGATCAAACTTTTCAAGCTCGGAGTTTATCTTTTCAAAGTCCTCTATCGGATCTCTTCCCTCACTTCCCGAAACGTCAACTATATGGATAAGCATTCGGCATCTTTCAACATGACGTAAAAACTCATGACCTAAACCGATACCGTCGCTTGCACCCTCGATAAGTCCGGGGATATCGGCAATGACGAACGATGAGCCTTCACCCAATGACACGACACCCAAAACAGGTGTAAGAGTTGTGAAATGGTAGTCGGCTATTATCGGCTTTGCCTGACTGACAACGGAGATAAAACTTGACTTTCCGACATTCGGGAAACCTAAAAGTCCGACATCGGCTAAGAGTTTAAGTTCAAGTGTTACCTCCCATTCTTCACCCGGAGTTCCGTTTTTGGCAAATCTCGGAGTCTGTCTTGTCGGTGTTGCAAAGTGGGGATTTCCCCAACCTCCTCGACCGCCTTTTGCGGCAATGAACGGCTCGTCACCCGACATATCGGACAGCACCGCTCCGCTTTCGCACTCTCTTATGACAGTGCCTCTGGGAACGTAGATAACAAGGTCTTCACCTTTTCTGCCGTTACGTCTGCCACCTTGTCCGTTAGCACCGTTTTCGGCTTTATATTTTCTTTTATACTTGAAGTCGGCAAGCGTGGAGAGGTTATCGTTGACCTTAAAGACAACATCACCGCCCTTACCGCCGTCACCGCCGTCGGGTCCGCCCGATGCGACAAATTTTTCTCTGTGAAAGGCAACAGCTCCGTCACCGCCGTTACCTGCTTTTATTAAAATTCTGGCTTTATCGACAAACATATATCAATAGCTCCTAACATAAGCATAAAATATCATTTTAATTATACAACACAACGGGCAAATAATAAATAGTTTTTTTAAAATTATTTTTTGAAACCGAGTTTTTGAGAGCAAAGCTACACCGCATCACCATCGGGCGGGACACCCGCACCCGATTATATCCGCTTGAAAACTGTTCGGAACTTCGGTTTCTTTGCCCGCCGTCGGTTTCCGCCGCCCTGCTTCGCACCCCGGCACCCCACCCGCCTTCGCAGCCGCTCTGCCGAGCGGCTGCTCCGAAACAAAAACAACCGCCACCCTAAGTGACGGTTGTTTAAATATTAAAAATTAAGATAATCGAGCACTAACCACTTTAAATGGTTGCCCTACGACTATATTATAACCGGCAACGCCCATTTTGTCAAGTGCAAAATGGGCGTTGTTGTATTTTATCCTACTTTTATCAAAACTTTCTGACAAATTCAAAAATCTTAAGTGACATGATATCTATAAGTATGATTCCCAAGATTGAGAATACCTGCCACGGGATTCTGTTTTCATCAACATTAAGATCAGCCTGCATGGCTCTGTCGTAAAGCTTGAGTATCGTTGCATTCTGTGTACCTGTAACGGAAATAAGCTCGTTTGCCGCCGCATAGATTATAGCGTGAAGTGCAAGCTCGCCTGCGATATGCTCATAGCTCATGAGGTAGTCCGTGTTTCCGTCTGTGCCTGTGAGGAGAGCCTCGCCCTGCTTTTCGTAAAGTGCCTCGACTGTGTTTCTGAAAACTTCATAATTGAATATGTCGGGGTTATTCTTGATGTCAACTGCGATGTACACCGTAGTTTCACCGTTTTCAAGCTGCACCGGGTAGTATTTGACACCGTTTAAGACTTTGAGAGTTGCCGCATCAACGTCGTCAACCTTGACGAAAATGTAGCTTTCCATTATCTTTTTAAGCTCTGCAATCGTGATCTCGACAACGCTTGTCTGCGGTTCGTCGGGTTCAACGGGTTGATCGGGTTGGTCGGGGTCAACCGGCTTATCGGGATCGACAGGTTTGTCGGGCTGATCGGGTTTGTCGGGGGTGTCCGGCTGATCGGGTTCATCGGGCGAATCGGGTTTCAAGCTTTCCATAAGCTTTGCCATAACTTTAGAGGCAAGATCGACTGCCGTTTGAATATTTTCGCTTGTCAGCACAACTTCCATGAGGTACGGTTCAATATCCTTAGAAAGGGAAACCGTCAGCTCGGAAATACGCTTGACAGAGTTTTTCAGTGTATTCATATCGTCTTTTACGTCTGAAAGAACGTTGCTTTCGTTTTCCGCTTTAACCGATGCCGCACTTACGGTCATTACAGTTGAAAAGCTGAGGACAAGAGCCAAAACGACAGCTATTATCTTCTTTGCCATATAAATCACTCCAATATTTTAATTTCTCTTAATTTTAGCACTGTAAATATGAAAAGTCAATATTGTATTCACAATTTGTAAACAAAGCAACGACACATTTTAATATGTATAGCGGAAGATTGTATTTTCGACAATTTTATAGGAACAATTTTCGGTTTTTCTCTTGACAGGATATTTAAAGATATGTATAATAGTCAAGCATGAAAACTTAATATGCTGCTATGGCTCAGGCGGTAGAGCACTTCCTTGGTAAGGAAGAGGTCACCGGTTCAAATCCGGTTAGCAGCTCCAGAAAAACGCTTTTGTCCTTTGGACAAAAGCGTTTTTTTGAATAATGTTTACCTGCGGCAAATTAGGTCTTTATTTATACTTACTGCGAACAAAACGAACTTTGCTAAAACACCTCACACCGTCTATTTTGGTGTAAGGTGTTTTTGAATTGTTTAGAAAAGACTTTTGAGTTTTGTTAAATCTTCATCGCTCAAGCACATTAAATAATACTGCTCACCGCCGCTTGTTATTGTACACATTTTTCCGTAATTTACTTTTCCAATAACTTTTTCGTTCACTTCGATATTCGATATGTTGCTGACCTTAAGCGTAACATCAAAAGCTTTTCTCGGCAATGTTTCACGCATATTCGTATTTGTAGGCTGAACCATCTTCAACATTTTTCCCGTAACAAGCTCATTTTCTATTTCAATACCCGTTTCTCGTATTTGTGAAATAAGCTCCGCATTGCCTTTCATTGTCAATGTAGACAAGAACGGTTTTACTATTAAACCTATTACCGCACCGATAATCAGAAATACAGGAAGTAAAGGGAGAACATCATCAAAGTCCACGCTTTTCATTGAATCCATAATACTCCCCAACACCGGTACAAGTAAAGCAAAACTCATAAATAGAAAAGCAAAAATAGGAATCATCATATTAGATGCTTTCTTTGATGTGCTTTTCAACGCATTAAACAACTCGGAAACTTTTCTTTCCTCCGGACAAATTTTCATTACAAATTACCTCCATTTTCAGCTTTTTTGATTTCTGCTTTTTTAATTTCTGCTTTAGTTTCATGCCTAGGCATAAAACATTCGAACAAAATACGGTTTTTTAAGGTATATTTTCGCCAATACTGCGTTGAAAATCCTCGCAAGGCGGCAGCCTTGCTTGCGGTTTTCGCCTTGT
>CAYWDD010000092.1:0-6428 GCA_964456935.1 uncultured Faecalibacterium sp.
ACAATAAGTATAAAAACGGTTGCCCGAAAGCAACCGTTTCTCTTATTCGCCTTTTTCTTTTACCGTAACAGCTGAACTATCTCTGAAAAACAGCGATATGCACCAAATTCCGGCAAGTGCTATCACAGTATAAATTATCCTGCTGACAATTGCATCTTGACCGCCGAATATCCAAGCAACTATATCAAACTTGAAAAGTCCGATACAGCCCCAGTTTATCGCACCGATAATCGTTAATGCCAACGATATTTTATCCAACATTTGATCTCACTCCTTTTTTCATATTATGGAGCAAAATCAGTTTTTTATTCATGCATTTGTTTCAATCGCCATAAGCCGACTTCCGAATACCGAATTGACAGTCTTAAAGCCGTTCTTTTTATAAAATGCTATTGCACCCTTGTTGCCCTCGCCTGCACTGAGCATTAAGCCTTTGACGCCGCTTTCTTTGAGATGATCTTTAAGTGCGGTAATAAGAGCTGTACCGCCGCCTTTCCCTTGAAACGAGGGAGAGATGTCGATATGCAGGTGTGCCGGATATTTGTTTTTGTAAAGTCCGTGTAAGAACATTTCGTATTTTGCCATGAAATTATATTTGTGACCGAGTTGAAGTATTCTCGGAAGATAAAACTTCTCCATGTTTTCGGAGTATGTTTCAAAATCCTTTGCACAAATTATATAGCCTTGTGCCACATCGTTATCATCTGTCAGTACAAAGCAGCTTTCGGGTTCAAATTCTATATAGTAGTCATTGTACATAAAGAAAAGGAATTTTTTGTCCTTTTCGCAGTCAGTCGGAAGTCCAGATGTTTCTATGCATATTCTTCTGACATCTTCCTTGTCTTTATGCTCATAAGGTCTTACATTAGCCATAAATTTGTCCTCCCCACAGGTCCGAGTCGCTGGTTGAAACACCCTTTGCACCGCTCTTTATTGCATTTATTACATCGTCTTTTTCGCTTATCAGCCCACCGACTATAACAGGTACGTCGAGTTGTGTCGATAACTTTTGGGTTATTCTCGGCATTATGCCCGGCATTATTTCAACTGCGTCCGGGTCAATTGAAGCCGATGCCTTGACGGTGGTATCTATTGATAATGAGTCAATTATGAAAAGCCTCTGTACAGTCAAAAGTCCGAGCTGTTTAGCACATTTAAGCTGACTGTTTTTAGTCGAGATTATACCGTTGGGTTTTATTTCCTCATGAATGTACTTAAGTGCGGTTGCATCTCTCGAAAAGCCGTCGATCAAATCAACATGGATAAATATGATTTTATCCTTGGCTCTTGCTTTTTCTACTATTGACTTAAGATTGAATATATCACCGCAAAGTAAAAACACCACTTCACACTGCGAATCAAGTGCCGCATCGAGTTTATCGAGGCTCTTTACGGTGGCAATAACCGGATTGTTTTGCATTTTTTCAAGAAATTGTTTTTTCATTTTTTATCCCTCAAGTGCCTTTTCAAGCTGCATTCTTATTTCGCTTGTACCCTCACCGTTGAGTGCCGAGAAAGCTATTACTCCTATTTCACCGTATTGTGCGACGACGGAGCATATTTTCATCATCATTTCCGTTCTCTGCGTTTTGTTAAGCTTATCGCTTTTTGTCAAAACGACGATGAACTTCTGACCTGTTTCCGAAAGGAAACGCAGCATATCAAGGTCGTCCTTTGTCGGCATATGCCTCATGTCCAAAAGCTGAACCACGAGTCTTATATCTCTGCCTGACTTAAAGTAACTTTCCATAAGCTCTGCCCATCGAAGTTTTTCATCCCGTGACACTTTTGCGTATCCGTAACCGGGAAGGTCAACAAATCGGCAGCAATTAAGCTTGAAAAAGTTTATTGTAACTGTTTTTCCGGGCATTGAGCTGACCCTTGCTATACTCTTGCGGTTTAAAACTTTGTTAAGCAAAGAAGATTTGCCGACATTGGATTTTCCCGCAAAGGCTATTTCAGGCATATCCGACTTTGTAAGCTGTTCGGGTCTGCCGAAAGAAGTTTCAAATTGTACAGTTTCGTATTTGATCATAGCTTTTCCTCATCTGTTAAATCAGAGCCGCAGTAAATACCTCCGATACGGTGTTTACCGGCACAAACTCTATTTTATCTTTGACGCTGTCGCTTATCTGTATAAGGTCGGGTACATTCTCTTTCGGTATGATCACCGTATGTATACCGTTCTTATATGCCGCCATGCTCTTTTCTTTAAGTCCGCCTATCGGCATAACTCTGCCTGTTAAGGATATTTCGCCTGTCATGGCTATATCGCCTCTGACCTTTCTTCCCGTCAATGCGGACAAGAGAGCTGTTGAGAGCGTTACACCTGCCGATGGACCGTCTTTGGGAACAGCACCTTGCGGAACGTGAATATGAATATCTTTATTTTTATAGAACTCTTTATCTATACCGTACTCGTCACCTACACTTCTGACAACGCTTACTGCAAGTTTAGCGGATTCGTTCATCACGTCACCGAGATTTCCCGTTATCTCTATCTTGCCCGTACCGTCTAATGCGATAGCCTCAACTTCGAGCATTTCACCGCCGACAGCCGTCCATGCAAGTCCGTTGACCGCACCGACTTTGTCGCTTTTATCGGCATGATTGACGATTTTGGGTACAGAAAGAAAATCCTCCAGATTCTTAGCCGTAACCGTGACTTTTTCTTCGCCCTCGACTATTTTCACAGCCGCTTTTCTGCACACGGCCGCTATTTTCTTTTCAAGTTCTCTTACACCGGCTTCTGCGGTGTACTTTTCGATTATATCTTCTATAGCCGACTTTGACAAGCGGAAGTTTGTCGTTTTAAGTCCGTGCAATTTCATCTGCTTTTTCAAAAGATGCTTTGTCGCAATATTCACCTTTTCTTCAAAGGTATAGCTTTCCATCTCTATCTTTTCCATTCGGTCATAAAGTGCCGCAGGTATTTGCGACGGGTCATTTGCCGTTGTGATAAATATTACCTTGCTTAAATCAAACGGCACTTCGATATAGTGATCGACAAAAGCGTTGTTCTGCTCACCGTCAAGCACCTCTAACAAAGCCGCCGCAGGATCGCCTTTGTAATCTCTGCCGAGTTTGTCTATTTCATCAAGAAGTATCAGTGCATTGTTACTTCCTGCTTGGGTTACTGCGTTTATTATTCTTCCCGGCATAGCTCCGATATAAGTCTTTCTGTGACCTCGTATCTCCGCCTCATCATTGACGCCGCCGAGAGATATTCTCGCAAAATTTCTACCCATGGCTTTTGCCGCACAGCTTGCTATTGAAGTTTTACCGACACCGGGAGGACCTACAAGACAGATTATCTGATCGTTAGGTTCTGCACCTAGCTTTCGTATACACAGTGCCTCTATGAATCTGTCCTTGACCGTCTTAAGTCCGTAATGCTCTTTATCGAGTATTCTTTTGGCTTTTTCAACATCGTCATTCTCTTTCGTACTCTTGTTCCACGGCAAAGCAAGGCAAGAGTCGAGATAAGACCTTACTATATTCGCATCGGGTGAAAGAGGCTGGAGTTTACTTAACTTGTCGCACTCTTTTAAGAGCTTTTCTTCCGTCTTTTCGGGCAGGCATAAGGCTAATACTTTTTCTCTGTACTCCTCGCCCTCTGCTCCGTCCTCATGAAGTTCGGTCGCTATTACCTTCATTTCTTCACGAAGATAATACTCACGCTCCGAGCGATCGAGTCTTTCCTGCACCTGCTTATCTATATCGGCTCTCAAAGTCGCAATCTCTATCATATTAGCGAGTATGACAAGAAGTTTTTGTGCTCTTACAAGTGAATTGTTTTCCTCAAGAACAGACTGACGTACATCACAGTCGTCTATCGCATTTCCCGCAATAAGGTCGGAAAGCTTTCCGAGATCGTTCGTGTCGAGTACGGCAATAATAACGTCTTTGGCAAGCTTATTTGTAATGCTGACATATTCTTCGAACATATCTCTTAAGCTTTCCGTCAACGCTTTTGAATAATTCTTGTCTATAGGCGGATCAACGGTTTCGATTATCGACACCTGTGCCTCATAATAGCCGTTTTTATACTCTCTTGAAAGCATCTCCGCCCTTTCAAGACCTCGTATCACTATTCGTACTTTACCGTCGCCTGCGCCTTGGATAGTCTGTTCTACCGTTGCGATGACACCGACCTTGTAAATATCGTCAAAGCCGGGTTCTTGCATAGCTATATTTTTTTGAGCTGCCAAAAAGACCTTACCCGACCCTCTGACGGCAGCGTTTATTGCATTTATGGATTTGGCTCTGCCGAGTTCAAAATGCAGTCGCATATCGGGGAAAACAACTATTCCTCTAAGCGGCACTATCGGCAGTCCTGATAAAATTTCTGTCACTGACAAACACCATTCCTATTTTAGTTTCCAGACGATTATACACTAAACGACAAATTAAATCAATAGAAAAGGCTTTTTTGTACCCGTGTGTTTTCATTCATTCGACAAATTTCAATATTTTTTTGAAAAATTTACAATTTGGACAAACAAATGTTTGCTTTTTGGATAACAGTATGGTATACTGATTGTGCAACAAATAAACAACAACGTAAAACAACCTTAAAAATATTCGGGAGGGAATTTTATGCAAGATCTCAGCGATAATCAGGTTAAAATACTTGAATTTTTAAAAGAAAGACTTTCGGTGACAAACGTTCCGCCATCGGTCAGAGAAATTTGCACGGCAGTTGGCTTAAGATCGACTTCATCGGTTCAAAATAATCTTGACGTACTCGAAGAAAAGGGATACATACAGCGTGACCCCATGTTAAAGCGTTCGATAAGAATAATGGGGCAAGCCGAAAACGTTCATCACGTTCCCCTCCTCGGTACTGTCACGGCAGGTGCGCCCATCTTAGCTGTCGAACAAATAGAGGGATACCTCCCCTATTCGGGCTATGTTTCAAGCGACAAGCCGCTTTTCGCTCTGAGAGTCAGAGGCGAAAGTATGCTCAACGCAGGTATATTTGACGGAGATATAATTTTCGCAGAACAGACACCAGTTGCAAGAAACGGTGAAATGGTCGTAGCACTCATAGGCGAAGAGGCAACGGTCAAGACATTCTATAAAGAACACGGTCACTTCCGTTTACAGCCGGAAAACGAAACATATGAGCCTATAATCGTTGACGAAGTTGCCATTCTCGGCAAGGTCGTTGCAGTTTTGAGATATCTTTGATTTTGATCCCCACGGTATTCGTGGGGATTTTTCGGTGGGGTTATGTGCGGCGGAGCGGACGCCGTTAGGCGGAAGCGGAGCGTAACGGTGGCAGCTTGCGTACTCTCGTGCGGCAAAGCCGTGCGAGAGTGCCAAGCTGACGCCGGGCAAACCTGAAGTCAGCAGAAACCTACCCATGTAAGGCAAATAGGCATAAACTTGCCATCGTGATAAATTTATCAAAAACTTTTAACTTTTTATTCATTGCAAACGCAAACTGTTTTAGTATTATATGCTCGTACAAGAAAGGGACCGCAACCTTTGTTGTACACTCCTCCTCAGGCAATACGGATTTTTTTGTTAGTTTTTTTGCGGTCCGTACCAGACCGGCTGTATTGCCTAATCCCCTCATATTTTTGGAAAAGATCTTCGGGTTTACGCTCGAAGATTTTTTCTGTCTGAAAATAGACAGTGACGTATAAATACCGACTTCTGCGGCAAAAATAGTCATATAAAATTATGATTGGTGGAAATAAAATGAATAGCAATAATGCATACCAAAAAGGCGGCAAGAGTTTCTATGCCGTTTTATCCATAGCTTTAGTGTCTGTCGTTGCGGCAGCGGTTGTCATCACCTACACGTCAAGCAGGCTTAATTCAAAGAAAAATGAGCCGTCGCAACAGTCCGACACGGGACTTGTGAGTTCACCCATAGAGTCTGAAAATGTGATAACTCCGAAAGACGATGTTCCCGACACTCGTGATGAAGAAACGACAGAAGAAACAAGCGTAAAAGAGGAAACCACAAGTCAAAAATCACAAACAACCGAAACAGGCAAAAAAGATACAGCCGAAACTACAAAAAAGAGCATAAGCTGTTGTCTGCCTGTCGGAACTGATATTTTAAAGGATTACTCGAACGGAACAATGGTAAAATCAAAGACGATGAACGACTGGCGACTTCACAACGGAGTTGATTTTACGGGAGAAATCGGTGACGAGGTACACGCAGTATGTGACGGCAAGGTAACGAAGATATCAACAGACAGTATGTGGGGCAAGACGGTCGAAATAGACCACGGCAACGGCATGGTGGCTAAATACTGCGGCTTTGAAGAAATAAACGTCAAAGAAAACGATGAAGTAAAGAAAGAGCAAACAATAGGCACACTTGGTACTATTCCCATTGAAAGTGCCGACAATACGCATCTTCATCTTGAGATAACGCTCAACGGAAAGATAACCGACCCCATAGC
>CAYWDD010000093.1:0-6395 GCA_964456935.1 uncultured Faecalibacterium sp.
GATGTCAGAAGTATGTGTTGCCGCTTAAGACTCGACCTTCGTGAACTCAGAAAGAAGTCGGGCGGTTTCTTCGGCAGCGGTGAAAGCACAGGCTCGGTCGGTGTTGTTACTATCAATATGCCGAGAATCGCATATCTTTCAAACAACGAAAAAGAGATCTACGCTCAGCTTGACCGACTTATGGATATATCCGCCCGTTCGCTTAAGATTAAGAGAACGGTTATAACAAAGCTGCTTGACGAAGGACTTTATCCGTACACAAAGAGATATCTCGGAACATTCGAGAATCACTTCTCCACTATCGGTCTTGTCGGTATGAACGAGGCATGCCTTAACGCAAAATGGCTTAATGCCGATATGACGCACGAAGAAACACAGGAGTTTACAAAGAATGTCCTCAACCATATGAGAGAAAGACTTTCGGACTATCAGGAGCTTTACGGTGATCTTTACAACCTTGAGGCTACTCCGGCTGAATCAACTTCATACAGACTTGCAAAGCATGACAAGAAGAAGTACCCCGACATTAAGACGGCTAACGAGAGCGGTACTCCCTATTACACCAACAGCTCTCACCTTCCTGTCGGATTTACAGATGACGTATTTACCGCTCTTGATATTCAAGACGAACTTCAAACGCTTTACACCTCGGGAACTGTATTCCATGCATTCCTCGGTGAGAAACTTCCGAGCTGGAAATCAGCCGCATCTCTTGTCAAGAAGATTGCAGACAACTATAAGCTCCCGTACTACACGCTTTCACCGACATATTCAGTCTGCAAGACCCACGGTTATATTGCAGGCGAAGTATACAAGTGTCCCGAATGCGGCAGTATGACAGAGGTTTATTCGAGAATCACCGGTTACTACAGACCTGTTCAAAACTGGAATGACGGTAAGAGTCAGGAGTTCGCAGACAGAAAAGCCTACAACCTTTCGACTTCAAAGCTGACTCATACCTTGGGTGTAACGACAGGCGAAACAGAAAAGCCCGAAGAAAAGTGCGACTGTGAGGACGGTTGCTTGTTGATTGCAACAGCCACCTGTCCCAACTGTAAGGTTGCGGTTTCACTTCTCGAAAAAGCAGGTATCGAGTTTAAAAAGCTCTTAGCCGAAGAAAACAAAGAGCTTGTCGAAAGCTACGGCATAAAGCAAGCACCTACACTCGTCGTTATTGAAAACGGTAAGATTTCAAAGTACACAGGTGTGTCGGAAATAAGAAATTTTATTTCTTCTGCAACGAGAACCGCATAATTTAAAGCTATAATAAAGAGTAAATCAAGCCGTTTCTTTAGTACACAAGCGTGATACAAAGGAACGGCTTGGCAGATATAGAGAATAAAACTTAAATCCAAAATCACGTTCGGGTGTACCGAACAGCAGGAGGACAACATGGACTATGACGTTATCATCGTCGGCGGTGGCCCTGCCGGACTGACTGCCGCACTTTACGCTCTGAGAGCCAACAAAAAAGTGCTTGTGATAGAAAAGAACACTTTCGGCGGACAGGTCACATATTCGCCCAAAATAGAAAACTTCCCCGGTTTTGTCAGCATAAGCGGAAACGAACTTGCCGACAAGCTTGTCGATCAGGTATTATCTCACGGTGCAGATGTCGAGATAGCCGAAGTCACAGGCATTTCGGGAGATGAAGTAAAAACGGTCACTACAGACACAGGTTCATTCACCGCAGGTGCGGTCATAATAGCAACGGGGGCAAGACACAGACTTTTAGGTCTTGACAACGAGGAAAATCTGATAGGTCACGGAATATCGTTTTGTGCCGTATGTGACGGTGCGTTCTGTAACGGAAAGACGGTCGCTGTTGTCGGAGGCGGCAACTCCGCTATGCAAGAGGCTCTTTTGCTGACGGAAAATGCCGCAAAAGTTTATGTGATACAAGATCTCGACTTTCTCACAGGCGAAGAAAAGCTTTCGGAACAGCTTAAAGCAAACGATAAAGTCGAAATAATCACGGGCACTAAAGTAACCGAGCTTATCGGTGGCGAGGAGCTTGACTCAATAGAGATACAGACTGTGCGTACAGGAGAAAAAACTGTTCTCAAGGTCGATGCACTTTTCGTTGCGATAGGTCTTGTGCCGCAGAACGAGGCATTCGCCGATGTGATAGAGCTTGATAAATACGGCTATGCCGTTTCGGAAGAAACGTGTTTTACGAAGGCAGAGGGTGTCTTTGTTGCAGGCGACTGTAGGACAAAGACGGTAAGACAGATAGCGACGGCAGTCGCAGACGGTGCAGCATCGGCACTTGCGGCTTGCAAATATCTTGAAAGCAGAGGGATAAAAGTTGAATAATTTCAGATATAAAATAGCTGCATTCATGCAGGGAAGAAACGGCGTCGATCACCTGACGGTGGTAACTGCGATAGTATACAGCATTCTTGCTATAATCAGAGTCTTTTTAAGACGTCACCCAATCGCATACTATATCATGACGGCTGTTATGACAGCGCTCATCGTTTACATCGTATTCAGAGTGCTTTCGAGAAACACAAGCAAGCGACACATGGAAAACGAGAAGTTCGCTCAAATTTGGTTCAGACTCAAACCGAAGTTCATACTTTTCAAAGACAGGATAAAGGACATAAAGACCAAGCGTTACAGAACGTGTCCGGGTTGCAAAAACGTGCTTAGACTTCCGTATTCAAGAGGAAAGCACTCGGTAAGATGTCCAAGATGCGGACAGAAGTTTGATGTAAGAATATTGTGATGCATATAAAAAATTCCGCTTTGTACTTGACAAAGCGGAATAAATTGACTATAATGAAGTTGGAAGATGACCGTAGAAAGCGGTCAGCGTACGTAATTGCTTTTTATAAATTCAAAAACAACCGTCACTTTGCCGAGTGGCGGCTGTTCTCTTTTATCTTAAATTTTATAGTAAATGTATATTGGTCAAACAGCCGACTATCCACACAACGGATAGTCGGCTTTTATGTCGTGGCATAAAACATTAAACCGTATATTTGCCTGTCCTTTGCTTAAAATAAAAGCATAAAACTTGATTGCGGTGAAAATTATGAGAAAAAGCGGAATACTTCTTGCCATAAGCTCTTTGCCGAGTAAGTACGGAATCGGAACTCTCGGAAAAAGTGCATATGACTTTATAGATTTTTTGAAGAAAAGCGGACAGTATTACTGGCAGATATTGCCGATAAATCCCACCTCTTTCGGGAACAGTCCGTATCAAAGTTTTTCCGCTTTCGCATTCAATCCGTATTTCATAGATTTGGACGAGCTTGTCAAAGACGGACTTTTAGAAGAAACCGAATGTCTTGAATATAATTGGGGCAATGACGTTAAGCGTGTTGACTATTCCGCTTTATACGAGAACCGACCTAAGATACTCAAAAAAGCGGCAGAAAGATTTGTTCCCGATAACGAGCCTCTGTACTCGAAGTTTTGTTCCGAAAACGGATTTTGGCTTGATGATTATGCGTTCTTCATGGCACTTAAAGAGAAATATAATATGTTGCCGTTGATCAAGTTTCCTCTTGCCGTAAGAATCAGAGATGAAACGACTCTTGCTACGCTCAGAAAGGAATGTCAAACGCAAATAGACTTTCACAAGATAACGCAGTTTTTGTTCTACAAGCAGTGGATAAAGCTTAAAGAATATGCCAACCATAACGGTGTTCATATTATCGGTGATATCCCGATCTATGTGTCAGCCGACTCATCTGACGTTTGGACATATCCGGAGCTTTTCTGTGTTTCCTGTGACCGTACACCACAGGAAGTTGCAGGGTGTCCGCCCGATGACTTCTCCGAAAACGGTCAGCTGTGGGGAAATCCTGTATATGACTGGAGCGTTCACAAAAAGCAGGGATACAGCTGGTGGATAAAACGGCTTAGACAGTCGCAAGAACTTTTCGACACTGTACGCATAGATCATTTCAGAGCGTTTTACTCTTTCTACTGTATCAAGGCAGGGTCCGAAAATGCAAAGAACGGTGAATGGAAGAACGCGGACGGTGAAAACTTTATGCAAAGCATAAAATCGGCTTTGCCGAATCTTAAATGTATAGCGGAAGATTTAGGCTTTATCACAGAGGACATAAGGCGAAGAATGGCATCATCGGGATTCCCCGGAATGAAGATATTACAGTTTGCGTTTACTGACACGAACAGCGAACACCTGCCCCATAACTTTTCAAAAAACAGCGTAGTGTATACGGGAACACATGACAATGACACCATGGCAGGCTGGCAGATAACAGCGCCGAGAAAAGAAGTCGAGTTTGCAATGGACTATCTTGACGTAAATTTCACTTGGCGATTAACAGACGCTTTTATCAAGGCGGCTTTATCGAGCGTCAGCGACACAGCAATAATCCCGATGCAGGATTATCTCAAACAGGGAAAGCAAAGCCGAATGAATATTCCGTCAACAATAGGTGATAATTGGATATACCGTATAGAATACGGAGATATTGACGATAATTTAATAAATAAAATCTACAGGCAGACGAAACTGTATTCTCGCCTGTAAACGAAAGGACAGATATTATGAAAAAAGTATTCAGTGTTCTGCTTTGTGCGTTGCTGGTCGTAAGCCTTTTCGGTTGCGGCAACAAAGACGACGGTGAAATAACAGGCACAAGCAACGAAAACAACAATATGTCAAACGAAAGTAAGGAAGAAATATACTTTCTGAATTTTAAACCCGAGGTTGCGAAAATCTATGACAAGATCGTTGAAACATACAAAGAAGAAACAGGAGTAACAGTAAAGGTCGTCACTGCTGCAAGCGACACCTATGAACAGACTCTCACGTCCGAGGTTGCAAAGAAAGACGCACCGACTATATTTCAGATAAACGGTCCGAGAGGATATCAAAGCTGGAAGAATTACTGTGCGGACCTTTCGGACACTAAGCTTTATTCTTATCTCACCGACAAGAGCCTTGCAATAAAAGACGGCGGCGGTGTTTACGGTATTCCGTATGTTGTCGAGGCTTACGGAGTCATCTATAATAAAGCTGTCACCGACAAATATTTTGCACTCGAAAATCGTCAAAAGACCGTAAATTCGATGGGCGAAATCAAAAACTTTGATACTTTTAAAACAGTTGTTGAGGATATGACTAAGCACAAGGACGAACTTGGAATCGACGGTGTGTTCGCCTCGACTTCATTTTCAAGCGGCAATCAGTGGAGATGGCACACCCACCTTGCAAACGTGTCGATGTACTATGAATTTTCGGAAAACAAGGAATACGACGACCCTGCCGTTGCAGGACTTAACACAAGTGAAGTGTCGTTTAAATATGCCGACAACTTCAAAAACGTCTTTGACCTTTATATAAATAATTCGGGTACGCAAAAGGGACTTCTCGGAGGAAAATCCGTAAACGATTCCATGTCAGAGTTTGCCTTGGGCAAGGTCGCTATGGTGCAAAACGGAACTTGGGCGTACAACGATATAAAAGATCTTTCGGGAAATGTCGTAAAAGCCGACGACGTTAAAATGCTGCCGATATACACGGGAGTAAAAGGTGAAGAAAATCAAGGACTTTGCGTCGGAACGGAAAACTATATCTGTATAAATTCAAAAGTGTCAAAAGAAAAGCAAGAGGCATCAATAGCATTTCTCGAATGGCTGTTTTCAAGTGAAAAGGGCAAAAAATACGTCACCGATGAGCTTGAATTTATATCACCGTTCAACACTTTCTCCGAAAACGAAACACCCGAAAATCCGCTGTCAAAAGAGGCTGTGCGTTGGCTGAACAAAGAGGACACCGTGACCGTTCCTTGGATATTTACGGCTTTTCCGAGTGAAGTGTTCAAAGAGGAGTTCGGCTCTGCCCTGCTTGAATATACTCAGGGTACAAAAGATTGGGATCACGTCAAGCAGACTTTTGTCACCTCTTGGAAAAACGAATCGGAATAAAAACTTAAGTCGGTGATACTATGCAAAAGAACTTGAAGAAACACTTTGCACTTTTTGCTTTGCCCACATTGGCGGCATTTTCGGTGGCATTCATCATACCGCTTATCATAGGCATATATCTCTCGTTCACCGAATTTACGACAATAGTCGATGCAAAGTGGGTCGGTATACAAAACTATATAAAAGCCTTTTCGACTGCGGATTTCAGAAACGCTTTGTGGTTTACCGTAAAATTCACCGTCGTTTCCATGATAACCGTCAATGTGATAGCGTTCTTGCTCTCCTTGCTTTTGACAAGAGGGCTTAAAGGCACTAACCTTTTCAGAACGGTGTTCTTTATGCCGAATCTCATAGGCGGAATAGTCCTTGGTTATATTTGGCAGCTTATCATAAACGGTGTGCTTAGTTTTATGGGTGTAACGATAACTTACGATGCAAAATACGGCTTTTGGGGTCTTGTGGTGCTGATGAACTGGCAAATG
>CAYWDD010000094.1:0-6375 GCA_964456935.1 uncultured Faecalibacterium sp.
AACCCAAAAGTCAGAACATCTAACATCTAGATTGACAAAACTCCGCCAATGCTATATAATGCATAGTGAATAAGTTTGTATATAAACAGTATGTCATGAAGAAAGGACATAGATATGGATAAACTGATAAGCGTGATTGTTCCCGTTTATAACGTCGAACAGTATATAGAAAGATGTTTTGACAGCTTGCTGGCTCAAACTTATAAAAATCTCGAAATCATCGTTGTTGATGACGGTTCTACCGATTCAAGCGGTGATATTTGTGATAAGTACGCACAGAATGATTCGAGATTCAAGGTCATTCACACAAAGAACGGCGGTGTGTGTGCGGCAAGAAATAAGGCTTTGGAACTGGTCACGGGCGACTATATAGGTTTCGTTGACCCCGATGACGAATGTAAAGACGATATGTTCGAGTACCTTATGAAAGGTGCAAAGGAATATGACGGCGAAATAACCTGCTGTAGATATTACAGAGTTGTCGAAAACAAAATAACAAAATCCCGTTGTGACGGCAGAACTTATATCTACAATAAAGACGAGGCGATAGACGAACTTGTCAACCACTTCGTTATAAGAAACGTTTTCTGGAACAAAATATTCAAAAAAGAGCTGTTTGATGATATCCGTTTCCCCGAGGGCAGAATATACGAGGGTACGGTGATGATATATAAGCTCATCGAAAAGTGCGACAAAGTCGTTTCTCTCGGTGATCCGAAATATTATTACTATTCAAACGAGGGCAGCTATATCTACACAAAGTCGCTTAAAAACTCACTCGATCAAGCTTGGGCACACATCACTCGCTATAATGACCTTGTTGAAAAGTACCCCGACTTGAGATATAAGCTTATAAAAAATCTTGCTCCGGCTTTGACGGAGCTTAAGGTACACAGACCTTTGAGCGATGAGGACAAGGAAACCTACCGTGAGGACATTGAGCTTATCGAGGAGTTTTGCAACAAAAACGCTAACAAGATAAGACAAGTCATGTTCGACACGACAGGATACCGTGGAGAAACAGTCAGCGTTATTATCCCCGTGTATAACGTCCAGTCACATTTGAGAAAGTGCCTTGACACGGTCATAAATCAGACTTATAAAGACCTTGAAATTATCTTGGTCGATGACGGAAGTACAGACCTTGGCGGAAGAATATGTGACGAGTATGCCGAGAAAGACAGAAGAATCAAGGTCATTCACCAAAAGAACGCAGGACTGTGTGCGGCAAGAAATGCGGGACTCGAAGTTGCAACAGGCGCATATATAGGTTTTGTCGATTCCGATGACTGGCTTAAAGAAGATATGTACGACTATCTTGTCAAAAAGCTGGAAGAATACAAAGCCGACATAGTAAGCTGTCGCTATTACAGAGTCGTTGACGGCAAGGACACCGTTTCACGTTGCGACGGTGAAGATCTCGTCTTGACAAGAAAACAGGCAACAAGAGAGCTTGTCAACCGCTTTGTTTTAAGAAGTACGTTTTGGAATAAGCTTTTCAGACGTGAAATGTTCGCAGATTTCCGTTTCCCCGAGGGCAGAACATACGAGGGAACAACGTCGATGCACAAGATATTCAAAAACGCAAAAAGCATCGTCCTCTTGGGCGACCCGAAATATTACTACGCCGACAACGAGGGCAGCATAATCAACACAAAGAGCGTAAAGAACGGAGTCAACTATGCACTGTCGTATGTCGAAAGATATAACGACCTTGCAGAGGAATATCCCGACCTTAAATACAAGCTTATGAGCGATGCGATATCGGCAATAAGAAAGCTCAGATATGCGTGTTTGGGTGCTGCACAAAGTCAGCTTGACGAATTTAAAGACGCTTTTGACACAATACAGGCTTTCATGCTCCAAAACAAGGAATATGCTTTTGAGGAGTTCATGACAACAAAAAGGTTAAAACGTGAATACAACTTCTTAAGCCGCTGCACGGCAGAGGGATTCAAAAAGGCTCACCGTGTTGCCGGAATAGGAAACTTCCTTGATAAATATTTCGGCAAGCTTACAAACAGAAAGAAAAAGAAGAAAAAAGGCGCAGGCAAGAAAAAGAAAGGCGGCGGAGAGATAGTTCCGCAGTTGACTCCCGAGCAGGAGGCATCACTTCTTAAACTTCAAGCCGTTCTTCTTCAGATACTCGACGTCGTAGACGACATTTGCCGCAGACACGGACTTAAGTATTACCTTTACGGTGGCACGCTTTTGGGTGCTGTCAGAAACAAGGGCATTATCCCGTGGGACGACGACATGGACATCGTAATGATGCGTGACGATTACGAGAAATTTGCCGAAATATGCAAGACGGAACTTCCCGAGGGCTATTTCTACCAGACGAGTTTAACGGACCCCGAGTACCCGAACATTGCGGCAAAGATAAGAAAAGATAACACTTACGTCAGAGAAAAGAAGTGGGACGACAAGCAGTTACACAAGGGAATTTTCATCGACATTCTTCCCCTCGACCACTTCCCGAAAAACAAGATACTCACCAAAGTGTACCTTCATATAGCCTCATTCCTGCATCAGGTTTGTGCTTTTAAGTACTGTCATTCGGGCAACATCGTCATAAGAGTTCTCTTTAAGCTTGCAAAACTTTTACCGAGAAATTTCCGGTACAAACGTCGTGACAATTTCCTTAAATTCTGCAACAAGCACGGTGACAAAGACCTTGTTTGCAGTTTCGGAAGTCACTATCAGCCGATGACGAGAAGAATCTTAAAGACAGAGTGGTTCGGTGAACCGACAGAACTTGAAATGTCGGGCAAGATGTATATGGCTCCCGAAAAATGGGAGGGATATCTTCTTCACCTTTTCGGAAAGAACTATATGCAACTGCCGCCCGAAGATCAAAGAGTATGTCACAGCGATCTAGATGCGATAAGGTTTGACACCTGCGTTGCAGACGAAATAGAAAATCAGTAAAGGAGTCAGCTATGAAAAAATATAAAGTCGGTTACACGACCGGAGTTTACGACCTTTTCCATGTCGGACATTTAAATGTCCTCAAAAGGGCGAAAGAGCAGTGCGACTATCTTATAGTCGGTGTAACGGTTGATGAACTTGTATCGTATAAGAATAAGACGGCTGTCATTCCGTTTGAGGACAGAATACAGATCGTCGAGGCAATCAAGTATGTTGACAAAGCCGTACCGCAGGTCAGCATGGACAAAATGGCTGCTTGGGAAAAATATCATTTCGACGTAATGTTTGTCGGTGACGACTGGAAAGGCACGGACAAATGGAACAAGCTTGAAGCTGATTTCAAAGAAAAAGGAGTAGACATAGTCTACTTCCCGTACACAAAGAAAGTGTCTTCAACCATGCTCAGGGAGAAGATAAAGAACAAGTAAAATAAAGCCGCCACGAACAAAGTTTTTTATTGACGATAGTCAATAAAATATATATGGATATTTTGAAGTAGAGATTGTGTTGCTAGGCATAAAACATTCGAACCCGATACGGTTTTTTAAGGCATATTTTTGCCAACACTGCGTTGAAAATCCTCGCAAGGCGACAGCCTTGCTTGCGGTTTTCGCCTTGTCTTGACAAAAATCTATCCTTAAAAAACTGCTTCGCACCCAAAACGCAACAGTTTGCGTACAATCGGGCATTTCTTTGCCGCAGGAATACTGTCGTATTTCAAGGCAAAAAATGTTCGAGGGTGCGTGAAATGTTGTGTTTTGGGCGTATTGGGTTCGAATGTTTTATGCCTACACACCCTTGAGGTCAAAAGAAATGTGGAAATCGGCACTTCCACCGAAATATCCGCCATACAATAAGCCGTCATGGACTCCCATGACGGCTTTAATTGTGTTTACTTCTGTTTCTTCTTATCGACAAAATGCTTTACTACGAACACGATTATCACTATCGGTATTGCGGCTATTATTATCTTTATCAGCAATTCCATCGGTATTATGTCATATATGCCGTCACCGAGTATAGTAAACAGCACAACTCTCGGCATTATTCCCGTGATAGAGGCTAAATAGTACCTTAAAATATTGCATCTTGATGCACCTAAAAATAAGCTTGTGAAGTCTATGGGAAGTCCCGTAAATCTCATAATAAAAAGTACACCGAACTTGTCCTGTACATTTTTTTCAAGCAGTTTTTGACCGCCTTTGCTCTTGCTTAAAAGCTTGTTTACGGCATCTCCGCCTAAAAATCTTCCCAAGACGTAGGTTGCCATGACCTCTATGCTGATACCGACAAAGCTTATCGCTATCGCCTGTATCGGAGTGAAAGCCATTCCGACCGAAATATAGATAAGCGATGCGGGAATGACGAAAAGCAAAGACTTAGCAAAAAATATCGCAAGCACGATACCGACTGCGGCATAGATGCTCGATGCGTTTTCGACTATAGCTCTGACGTCCAAATTGGTAAGCTTGTCGTAATTGAGCAATACGACAGTTAAAATAACAGCCGCAACAGCTATCTTAGCGACAAGAGAGAGGTTCTTTTTCGTTTTCTCGTTCATATAAAATACCAACCTAAATATAATGTATGCTTATTATTATAACAAATAACGGCAATAATTCAAGAGTAAGTTTTAAGTCTTGACAAGATTAAAATTTATATCTTTATATTTTTTTGTCTTATACTACTGTTATATTTTATTCAACGTGTGGACAAAAATAAAAAAATCTGTTATACTGGTTTCATATTTTCCAAAGGAGAGGTAGCAATGAATACAAAAGACAAATTAGAGAGAGCTGCCGCAGGCATGACTATAGATCAGGTCTTAAAGTACATTGACAAAGACCCCAAACAGAACTTAGTCAAGCTGATAAACGCCGGTGAAAAAATACTCGGCGGTACATTTAAAAAATCATATCTTGACGCAATGAGAAACGCAGTGCAGGACGAAAGCAACGTCTATTATCACTATGCGATGAACTTTTTACATGATGTTGACAGACAGGTACTCAAAAAGATGCTGCTTGCAATGGGTCTTGGCGCAGGATATCACGGTACAAAAGCTGTCAGAGCTAACAGAGATATCTACAAGTGCAATATCCCGTGGCTTATACTTATGGATCCCACGAGTGCCTGCAACCGCAAGTGCAAAGGCTGTTGGTCTGCCGAATACGGTTACAAACAGAGCCTTACATTTGAAGAAATGGACAGCGTTGTCAACCAAGGTGTTGAGATAGGTACACATCTGTATCTCTTTACAGGCGGTGAACCGCTCATCAGAAAGGACGACCTCATCAAACTTGCCGAAAAGCATCCCGACTGTGCATTCCTTGCATTCACCAACGGTACACTCATAGATGAAAAATTCTGTGACGATATGAAGAGAGTCGGAAACCTCACTGTCGCACTCAGTATCGAGGGTACAAAAGAAACGACAGACGCAAGACGTGGCGAGGGTGCATATGATATGCTGATAAAGGCGATATCCCTGCTTAAGTCAAAGAAATGTCTGTTCGGAATGTCCGTATGCTACACGAGAGATAACATCGACACAGTAACGAGTGACGAATTTATCGACGATATGGTAGAAAAGGGCGTAAAATTCGGAATGTACTTCTGCTATATGCCTGTCGGACACGATGCGGTAGTTGACCTTATCCCGACACCCGAACAGCGTGTTCATATGTACAAGTGGCTTCGCAAGATAAGAAATTCAAAGACAGGAAAGCCGTTATTCATCATGGACTTCCAGAATGACGGTGAATATGTCGGCGGCTGTATTGCAGGCGGAAGAAACTACTTCCACATCAACTCCGCAGGTGACATGGAACCTTGCGTATTCATTCACTATTCGGACTCGAACATCAGAACGAACACTTTGCTCGAGGGATTGAGAAATCCCTTGTTTACGGCATTCAGAAAGGGTCAGCCGTTCAACGACAACCATTTAAGACCCTGCCCGATGCTTGAAAATCCGCAATATCTCAGAGAGATAGTAGCAAAGACAGGCGCAAAGTCAACTGACCTTATCAAAGAAGAAACAGCCGAACATCTTTGCTCAAAGTGTGACAAGTTCGCTTGCGAATGGGCACCTGTAGCAGAGGATCTCTGGAACAACACAAAGCACCCCAACCCGATGACTCAGTATTACAGAGATACACCGGAGGGAAGAGCAGAGCTTGAGGCGGAGAGAAAAGCGAAGCGATGCTAGATGCTAGATGTTAGATACTAGACATTAGATGTTAGATGTTCTGACTTTTGAATTTGTTTACAGCGACAAAGTCGTTGTTGGTTTTGATATTAAAACCTCTCAGTCAAAAAGGTGTGAAACACCTTTTTGACAGCTCTCCTTTCAGGAGAGCCAAGACCGAATTTTTGCAGAGACTTAATCTTGCCTCTCCTGAAAGGAAATTCCCCTGTTAGGGTGATTCCCCTGTTAGGGGA
>CAYWDD010000095.1:0-5238 GCA_964456935.1 uncultured Faecalibacterium sp.
TAAAAGCGGTCACTTCGGAGCTTGACGTAAAAACAAGCAAAACACTTAAAAACGTACCGTTTTTGTGTGCCGCATTTGACGAGTCGGGAGAAGTCTTTTGGTTTAACGATAAATTTTCAAACGACTTCTTCAAAAACGGGAGAACGCACAGCTCAAACATTTCCGATATCTTAGGTACGGGTGTGTTTGATGTCATAAGCGGCAAAAGTGATCGCCTCGAATCCGACAGCAAAAACCAATATACCGCTTACTGCGTAACTTCGACAGATAAAAACGACAAACCTTTTTACGTCTTGTATCTCGTAGATAATACAGAACTTCGCTTGACGGAACAGAAATACTATGATTCAAGACCGTCCGCTATCTTGATAACGGTCGATACAATAGACGAAATAAGACAGAATTTCAAAGACAGCGAGTGCGGTGCTATCTTTGGAAGAATAGAAGAAATAGTTGACAATTGGGCAAGCAAATTCGGCTGTGTGTCTAAAAAGCTTTCAACGGGAAGATTCTTTGTCATTGCAGAGGAAAAAAGCCTTAAAGCGATGATAGAGGACAAATTCAAGATACTTGAATATGTCAGAACTCTTTCCTATGCCGACAAAAAGGTCAATGCGACTTTATCAATAGGCATAGGCAAGGAAGAAAGCTTTATCGACTCAAATGATGCCGCAAAAGCTGCCGTAGAAATGGCGCAAAGCCGAGGCGGCGATCAAGTCGCAATAAAAGACGGCAAAGACTACACCTTCTTCGGAGGTGTTTCGGCAGGTCCGGAAAGGTCAAATAAAGTCAGAACAAGAATAGTCGCAACTTCGTTTTCCGAGCTTATTGCCGGCTGTGAGAACGTACTCGTAATGGGTCACAGATATGCAGACCTTGATGCCTTCGGTGCGGCAATGGGTGTTATGAGCATCGTAAAGAGCCTTAAAAAGCCCGTACACATAGTTATAAACAAAGACACAGCTCTTGCACTTCCCTTAATTAAAAGAGCGGAACAGGCAGGACTCGGAGATCAGCTTATAAGTCCCGAAAAGTCAAAATACATGATATCACACAACACACTTTTAGTCGTTGTCGATACTCATAAACCCTACTTTACGGAATGTCCGGAGCTTTTGGAAAAGACGAATAAGATCGTAGTTATCGACCATCACAGGAAATCGGTCAATCATATACAAAACGCTGTTTTGTTTTTCCATGCCTCCTATGCATCGTCAACCTGCGAAATGATAACAGAGCTTGCTCAATATATAGGTTCATCTTCACCTATAGACAGCCTTACGGCTGAGGCACTGCTTTCGGGTATCATGCTTGACACGAGAAGTTTTATTCTTCATACAGGTGTCAGAACATTCGAGGCTGCGGCGTACTTAAAAAGCAGAGCGGCGGACACGGTCGAAGTCAAAAAGCTTTTCAGCAACGACATGGACGTGTATAAATACAGAAATCAAATCATCGACAGTGCATTTACCTACAGTAATTGTGCTATCTCCGTTGCCGACTTTAAAACGAGCAACATAAGACTTGTCACTTCACAGGCGGCAGACGAGCTTTTGAACATAGACGGAGTTAAAGCGTCATTTGTGTTGTTTGACGTGGACGGACAGATATGTATTTCGACCCGTTCGTTCGGTGAGATGAACGTTCAGGTCGTTATGGAAAAGTTCGGTGGCGGCGGTCACAGAACAATGGCGGCGGCTCAAGTGGACGATTCCACGATAGAAGAAGTATTGGAACAATTAAAGAAAGAAATCGACAATTATTTTGCCGAAGTATAAATTTAAGAGAGGACGATGACAAATGAAAGTCATATTGAAAGCAGATGTAAAAGGACTTGGTAAAAAAGGTCAGCTTGTTAATGCGTCGGACGGATACGCAAGAAACTTCCTGTTTCCGAAAAACTTGGCAGCCGAGGCTAACGCACAGGCTATGAGTGAACTTAAGAACAAGGAAGATTCCGAAAAATACAGAATAGCCACAGAAAAGGCAGCGGCACAGAAAGCTGCCGATAAAATCAGCGGAAAGACAGTAAAGCTTACCGCTAAGGCAGGACAGAACGGAAAGCTTTTCGGCTCTGTTACATCAAAGGAAATATCCGAAAAGCTTAAGAACGAATTTGATATAGCCGTAGATAAGAGAAAGATCGTCATGGATGATATAAAATCTTTCGGAACATATGAGGCAGAAGTTAAGCTTTATAACGGCATTTCAGCTAAAATTTACGTCAACGTAGGAGAATAAAAGTTAAGGGGTGGTAGTATTGCCGACCAATTCATATAACGGATTAGACGATATAAGTTTGCCCTATAGCCTTGAGGCGGAACAGGCTGTACTGGGTGCTATACTCATGGAGCCTGCCTGCATAAATCAGGCTATGATATATGTAAAGAGCGACTATTTCTATTTACCGCAGCATAAGGCGATATTCACTATCATGCAGAATATTGATGCCGCCGGCGGTAAAATAGATCCTCTTATCGTTCTTGAGGGCTTGAAAAAAGAGAATATCTATGATGATGCCGGAGGTAAAAACTACCTTTTCCAGCTCGCTCAGGTCGTACCGTCAACGGAGAATATCGAAAGCTATGCTAAGATAGTCCGTGAAAAGTATTACACGAGAACTCTTATAAATACGAGCCGTGAGATAATAGACGAGGCGACAAACAACGACGAAAGTGCCGATATACTTCTCGACTCGGCAGAGCAGAAGATATATAACATAAGACAGGGCAAGACAACAGGCGGTCCGTCACTGATAGGCGATATAATCGTCGGTGAGGTTTACGATACGCTTAAAAAGTTAAGTTCCGAAGATGCCGACCAATACAAAGGCTTTACAACGGGCTTTTCGGATCTTGATAAAGTCATGACGGGTCTTAACAAATCCGACCTTATCATCGTCGGTGCAAGACCTGCAATGGGTAAAACGAGCTTTGCCTTGAACATAGCGAGAAATGCGGCTGTCATGGCTGATAAAAAAGTCGTATTCTTTTCACTCGAAATGACAAAGGAACAGCTGGCACAAAGAGTGCTTGCTATGGAGGCAAGAATCGAAGGCTTTAAGATGCGTACAGGCGAGATACACGATGAGGAATGGAAACGTATCGCCGCCGCAACAGCTGTTTTGACGCAGTGTAAGCTTTACATTGACGATACTTCACTTATAACAGTTCCGGAAATCAAGGCAAGAGTCCGTCGTCTTAAGGACGTTGACCTTGTTGTAATTGACTATTTACAGCTCATGAAAGGCGCTAACAGAACAGATAACCGTGTACAGGAGGTTTCGGAGATAACGAGAAGTCTTAAGCTCATGGCAAAGGATCTCGGAGTACCCGTCATAACCTTGGCACAGCTTTCACGTTCTACAGAGGCAAGAGGAAAGTCGCACAGACCTCAGCTTGCAGACCTTCGTGAATCGGGTTCTATCGAACAGGACGCAGATATAGTTCTCATGCTTTACCGTGATGAATATTACGATGCGGACAAGGAAAAGGACGAACCCGACGGTGAAAACGAAAATCAAAACAACGGTGTAAACATAGCCGAAGTCATAGTTGCAAAAAACCGACACGGAATGACAAGCACAGTTGAACTTACATGGAATCCCGACTATACGATGTTCGGAAACTTAGAGAAATTCAGATGATAGATAAAGTCAGAGCTACGATAAAAAAATATGCCATGATAGAAAAGGGCGATGTCGTCACTGTCGGACTTTCGGGCGGTGCTGATTCGGTGTGCTTACTTCATGTTCTCAATGAGATGAAAGATGAACTCGGATTCACTCTCAAAGCGGCTCACATAAACCACGGCATAAGAGGTGCAGAGGCAGACTCAGATGAAAACTTTGTCAAAAATCTGTGCGAAAAATACAAGGTCGAACTTACGGTGTTTCATAAAAATATCCCCCTTGAATCGAAAAAGACAGGGGAGAGCGAAGAAACCTGTGGCAGACGTATTCGTTATGAATGTTTTTCGTCTTTTGATGGAAAAACCGCCACAGCACATAACTTGACCGACAGCATAGAAACGACCGTATTTAACCTTGCCAGAGGCTCATCGTTAAAAGGAGCTTGCGGCATACCTGCCGTGCGTGATAATATTATCAGACCTCTTATCGAATGTAAAAGCGAAGAAATTCGTGATTTTTGCAAAGATAACGGACTTGAATACGTCATCGACAGCACGAATCTTGAAACTCAATACACCAGAAATTATATAAGACACGAGATTTTGCCGAGGCTTGAAAAAATCAATTTTGGGTACGCAGAGGCTTTATCGAGATTTCAAGTGTCTGCCCGCAGAGATAATGCTTACCTTGACAAAGCGGCACAAAACTTCTTGAAACTTCATACTTACGAATGCGGTTTAAGCTGTACCGAAATGAGGAATCTCGACGATGCTATACTTTACAGAGTGATTGCGTCTTATATAAAAAATCAAAGCGGTATCGATCCCGAATTTCGCCACATCGAATTTACGGCGTCTAAGCTTAAAGACGATTTCGAACTTCAGTTAAGCAGTGACTTTTTTGTACGTTCAAAAGGCGGCTTTATTTCGGTCATTAAGAAAAACCACGAAAAGAGCGAAAAATTCTGTTTCAACATGAAAATTGGCGTCAACGAAACGCCTATGGGCAAAATAGAAATATCGTTATCAGACAGAAATGAAATAAAGTTTAATAAAAAAGACACAGCTAATGTATTTGTTTGCAACATAGATTATGATAAAATAGATAAACATTCCGTCGTTATAAGAAGCAGAAATGACGGTGATGAGATAACACTTGCAAAAAGAAACATATCAAAAAGCCTTAAAAAGCTTTATAACGAAATGAAAATCCCGACAGAACTCAGAAACAGCATACCTGTTATCGCAGACGGTGAAAAGGTTATATGGGTGTTGGGAGCGGGATATAATAAAAAATGTGAGATAACACAAGACACTGTAAAAATATTGACTATAAAAGCGGAGGAAGATCATGTTAAACGATATTGAAAAGGTACTTTACAGCGAAGAAGAATTGAAGAATATCTGTAAACGCTTGGGCGAACAGATAAGCGAGGATTACAAGGACAAGAATCTTCTGCTTGTCAGCGTTCTCAAAGGCTCTGTTATCTTTATGGGCGACCTTATGAGGAACATAACCATACCTTGCAGAATTGACTTTATGGCTGTTTCGAGCTACGGTTCGGGAACTGAATCAACGGGTAGAGTCAAGATAAAAAAAGACCTTGA
>CAYWDD010000095.1:5248-6348 GCA_964456935.1 uncultured Faecalibacterium sp.
GTTGTTGAGGACATTCTCGACAGCGGTATAACTCTTGATAACCTGAGAAGAATACTCATGCTCAGAAATCCCAAGAGCATCAAGATTTGTACACTTCTCGATAAGCCCGAAAGAAGAAAGGCGGATATTACGGCAGATTATGCCGGAACTATTGTACCCGATGAATTTGTTGTCGGTTACGGCTTGGATTATGATGAAAAATATCGCAACCTGCCTTTTATAGGCGTGTTAAAGCGTTCAGTATATGAATCATAAGAAGGATTAACAGTTAGGAGTGATCAGGAACTTTGGAAAAACGCAGCAAAATACTCACCTTACTTGCTTATATACTTATACCGGTGATAATGATCGTTGCAATATCACAGTTTTCTTCGACCCAGACAAAATCGAAGGACTTGCAGTATTATGACATAGTCGCCCTTTTTGATGACGGCAAGGTTGAGTCGTACGAACTGAACTTGGGTTCGGGTGCTTTGAAATATAAGCTTAAGGGTGACAAAAAGGAATACAAGTACACCGTGCCGAACGTCAATATTTTTATTGCGGACGTTCACGAGAATGTTGTCGAGTATAACAGAGAAAATCCCGATGACAAGGTTGAATTTAACTACAGATCAGGCTCACAGTACTCGATTTGGAACAGCATTTGGCCCTTGATACTGTCAGCTGTTTTAATGGGCGGTGCGGCATATCTTATTTTGAGAAAAAACACTCAAAATATGAACAACGATTTAGGTCAGACAATGGCTTTCGGAAAAGCCAGAGTAAAGCTTGCAAAAGACCAGAAAGAAAAAGTAACATTTGAGCAGGTCGCAGGTGCAGACGAAGAAAAGGAGGAACTCAGCGAAATAGTAGAGTTTCTCAAAGCTCCGCAGCAGTTCAGTGCTTTGGGTGCGAGAATACCCAAGGGTGTCTTACTCGTAGGCCCTCCGGGTACAGGTAAAACTCTTCTTGCAAAAGCCGTAGCAGGCGAGGCAAACGTTCCGTTCTTCTCAATTTCAGGTTCGGATTTTGTTGAAATGTACGTCGGTGTCGGTGCGTCAAGAGTTCGTGACCTCTTCCAAAAGGCAAAGAAAAGCTCACCGTCTATCATTTTCATT
>CAYWDD010000096.1:0-6247 GCA_964456935.1 uncultured Faecalibacterium sp.
ATGAACATCCGACCAACAAAAACTCCCTTTTGTCGCAAGACAAAAGGGAGTTTTTGAATAATGTCATTGTCGCTGATAATTTGCAACCATCACCGAAACTCAAAAACCGATTTCATCACAAACTTATTAAACAAAAACATCATTCGTAGCTATCTGCGAATGATGTTTTTTAATAGTAAATAGAAATTAAAACAAAAAAGGATCAAACAATGAACAACAAAAATGAAACTCCCGCCGAGCCGATAGTACAGCTTTTATAATCTGCTGAAATAGCAGGTGGGTGAATGCCTTCGGGTTCACGCTCCCTTCGTCCGCTGTATCGTACTTGACCATACAGTCAGGAGGTCTGCAATCCGCCGACTGAGCTTATTCTCCCTTAAAAATGGTGTTAGGTTATAGTAACTGCACCTGTCGCACACGGCAGGAATTATTAACTTTATTATTTATTCTTCCGACTCGCTCTCGTCATATTCAAAAAGCTCATCGAGTCTTTCTTGGAATAATTCCCTTATTTCGGCAAATTCCGTTTCGTCCTCTATCTCGATAAGATAGGTTTCGCCTTTTTCTTCAAGAACCTTAAGAATGATAACTTCACCGTCATCCTCTAAAAGATCTTCGCTGTTTTCGAATATCGGCAACATAGCAACGTATCTTTTTCCGTCGTCTGTTTCAATTCTGTCGATTTCTTCAAACTGATGTTCAACACCGTCATCGTCAGTAACGGTTATAATGTCAAAATCGTAATTTTCCTCTTGCATCTTTTTCTGTCCTTTCACTTTGTAAGTCTATTTTAATATTTTTTCCTCGCTAAGTCAATATCTAATTCGTTATTTCAAGGAAAATAAAAAAATATTTAAAAATCTATTCGCTTTTTCGGTGTAATATGGTACAATAACATATATACGACCGAATAACTTAAATTATAGCTAAAGTTTATATATAACAAAAAATGAAAGGAAGATTAAAATGCAAACAACGACCGTATTCGGAACATGGCAGATATCAAAGCCGCTCGGCACGGGTACTTACGGCAAAACATACGAAATAACGAATTTTACAGGGGAGGAGGGAGTCTATAAGCTCATTAAAATTCCGATTGAGTTAGTTAAAGACCCCGATGAATTTTCCGTTAAGACTCATCTCGATAAATCAAAGGAGATGAAAAACGATATTTTAGGCTCTGTTAAGTACATTCAGCTTAGAGATAACGGAAAGTACTTCGTAAAATATGAAGATTGCAGTTTCGTTCCGTCCGAGGACTTTAAGACTCTCTCGGTATCAATAAGAATGGAAAAGCTTTTGAGTTTGTCCTCTGTACTCGAAAGGCAGTCACTCTCGCAAGACGAAGTTCTTCGCCTTGCCGTAAACGTGTGCCGCTGTCTTGAAAAGTGTCGTGAAATGGACTATGTATATACAAATCTTAAACCCAACAACATTTTCATAACCGATAAAGGCTGCAAGTTGGGCGATTTCGGTACGTTCGGTTTGTACGAGCCGAAAAAGATAAACGTCGCAATGAGAAAATCGCACGATTACATGGCTCCCGAGATGATAAAATTCGGTGAGATAAACCCGACTTCGGATACCTACGCACTCGGTCTTATCATGTATTCTCTGCTTAATAACAATAAGCTCCCGTTTATACCGAGATATGAAGATCAAGTCGGCATCAATGACGCTAATTTAGCGATAGAAAAACGCTGTGCAAACTATGTTTTCACCGACCCCGACAACGCAACACCCGATGTGAAAGCGATAATATTCAAAGCGTGCGACCCTGCCGTAGGGAACAGATACGAAAGTCCCACACAGATGAAAAATGACCTTCTTGCGGCATTAGGTGAACAGATCGAGCAAAATCCGTTTGAAAAATCGGTCGAAATACCGCTTGACAACAGCCATAACGATACCGACACAACACAGCACAAAATGGAAAATATCACAACCTATGAGTACGATAACGGCAGTAAGAAAGACAAAAAGCTTGACAGAAAAAAGCTTATTCTTCTTATAGCTATAGCCGTGGCTTTTGTCATACTTGTAGTTATCGTTGCCGCAATCATTTTGCGAGATATTCCCGAAAGTGCGAGCATTCAGCCGATAACAGACAGAACTTTCTCGTACATTATAGATTTATATCATGGACACCGATAAGCTTTTAACGGCACTTTTGGACGATAAACTCGGGCAGTGTAAAAACGATTGCATAATAACCTATACGAGATTTCTTGACTTAAGACAACAGAATATATTTCTGTCTTATCCAAAGGATAAGCAGGTCGTGTCCCTCCTTTTCGGTGGGTACGAGTCGGCTGAAAGAAAAATCGGAGTCTTTATCCCGAAATTATACGGCATATCAACCGAAGAGGAATATTTAGACTACGATTCGGGCGATCCGCTGAAAGCCGTAAGAATAGACAAGGATAAGTTCTCACAGCTGAGTCATCGGGATTATCTCGGTGCGATAATGAACCAAGGCATAAAAAGAGAAACAGTAGGGGATATTCTCCCCGATGAAAACGGAGCTTGCGTTGTTTTGTTTAAAGAGATAGCACCGCACTTGATACAAAACCTCGACAGAATAGGCAGAGGCTCATGCAAATGTTATGAAGTGCCGCTGTCTGAACTTGGAAAATCAAACACACAGACCCAAGACGTCTTTGCAACCGTTGCCTCGCTAAGACTTGACAATATAGTTTCAACTGCTTTTTCGATTCCGAGAAAGCTTGCCTGTCAAGGCATAGAACAGAAAAAAGTGTACATAGACGGTGTACTTTGCGAAAAGGCAGATAAGAAAGTAAATGTAGGCTCGAAAATCGTTTTTCAGGGCAGGGGAAAGGTCGTATTGCAAGAACAAAACGGCTTAAGCAAAAAAGACAGACCGAAAATCATCATTAAGAAGTACATATAGTATGAGATTTTAGATAAAGTTAAGAAATTTAATTAAAAGTCGTACTTTTTAATTGACAAACTTTTTAATAGGTGATAAAATACAGTTGTTAAATAACCTCGTTAGAGGGGAGTAGCTTTTTCAACCGTAGATCAACAACCGTCAAAATATTTGACTGGTTTACGGTGCATATTGATTATGTGAGCGAGACCTTTAACATAGCATTGCTATGTTAGAGGTTTTTTAATAATCAAATAAAAATGTACCATAACCGTAAGCGACACGGCAAACGGTACGGTGCAAACGGAAAGGAAAAGAACATGAAGCATTATCTTGAAGAAGCTCAGTCCGTTTTACATGAACTTAAAACAACGGAAAACGGACTCAGCTCAGATGAAGCGAAGAAACGAATTGAGCAGAACGGTAAAAACAAGCTCAAAGAGGCTGAAAAGGAAACCCTTTTCAAAAAGTTCATCGGCTCACTTGCAGACCCGATGATAATCATGCTCCTTGTTGCTGCTGTTATTCAGGCGGTCGTTACCGTCTTTGAGGCAGGCGGCAAGCCCGGAGTCAAGGATTTCGCAGACGTTATCGTCATTTTGGTCGTTGTTATCATCAACACGATCATGAGCCTTGTCCAAGAAAGCAAGGCAGAGGCAGCTATGGACGCCTTGATGCAGATGACTGCGGCAACGAGCAAAGTTCTTCGTGACGGTGAAATCGTCGTCATAAAGAGCGAAGACATCGTTGTAGGCGATGTTGTCGTACTTGAGGCAGGTGACGCTGTTCCGGCTGACTGCCGAATCCTCGAGTCACACTCGATAAAGTGCGAAGAGGCGGCACTTACAGGCGAATCCGTACCTGTAAGCAAGATCGTTGACGTACTTATGTGCAATGACACAAACGGTGACGTTGCCCTCGGTGACAGAAAGAATATGCTCTACAGCGGCTCAACCGTAGTTTACGGCAGGGGCAAGGCTGTTGTAACAGCTGTCGGTATGGATACCGAAATGGGTAAGATCGCAGGCGCTCTTTCGGCTGCCGAAAAAGAACAGACACCTCTCCAGAAGAAGATGGCAGAGCTTTCGACATTCCTTACAAAGCTTGTTATAGGCATTTGTGTTGTTGTTTTCGCTGTCGGTGTTGTAGAGGGCATGATTTTACACGGCGGATTCGATTGGTCTTTCTTCGGTCAGACTTCTCTTAACACGTTTATTGCCGCTATCGCTCTGGCTGTTGCGGCTATTCCCGAAGGCTTACCCGCTGTCGTTACGATCATTCTTTCTATCGGTGTTACCGCAATGAGCAAACGTCAGGCTCTTATCAGAAAGCTTACAGCCGTTGAAACTCTCGGTTGTACACAGATAATCTGCTCCGATAAGACAGGTACGCTTACACAAAATAAGATGACCGTTGTTGACGAATATACGACAGATAAAGAATTTCTTGCAAGAGCCATGGCTCTTTGCTCCGATGCCGAGATAAAGGCAGGCGAAGAGTTTTCAACAGGAGAGCCGACCGAGTGCGCTCTTGTAAACTATGCTAATTCACTCGGTATGCCCAAGTTCGAACTTGAAAAGATATCACCCCGTGTCGGTGAGGCTCCGTTCGATTCAGGCAGAAAGATGATGTCAACAGTCCATAAGTTTGACGGCAAGTATATCCAGTTTACAAAGGGTGCTTGCGACGTTATGCTTAAGCGTTGCACAGGCTATTACAGGGACGGGGAAGTCGTTCCCATGACAGACGAGCTTATTGACGAGATCAATAAGACAAACAAGGGTTTTGCGGATAAGGCACTTCGTGTTCTTTGTGCCGCTTACAGAATACACGACGTTATGCCCGAGTCATGCGAACCCGACGCACTTGAACATGACCTTGTATTCATCGGTGTTGTCGGCATGATCGACCCGTGCCGTCCAGAAGTTTACGACGCTATCAAAGAATGCCGTATGGCAGGTATACGTCCGATAATGATCACAGGTGACCACAAAGACACCGCAGTCGCTATCGGTAAAGATCTCGGTATCATTTCCGATGAAAGCGAGGCTATAGTCGGTGCCGAGCTTGATAAGTTCACAGATGAAGAACTTGTAGAAGAAGTTGTCAAATACTCGGTTTACGCACGAGTACAGCCCGAGCATAAAACAAGAATAGTCAAGGCTTGGAAAGCAAGAGGCATGGTTACTGCAATGACAGGTGACGGTGTAAACGACGCTCCGTCCATTAAGGCAGCAGACATCGGAATCGGCATGGGTATCACCGGCACAGACGTCACAAAGGGCGTAGCCGACATGGTACTTGCAGATGACAACTTTGCAACGATTGTAAACGCAGTCGAAGAAGGAAGAAAGATTTACGACAACGTTTGTAAAGTTCTTCAGTTCCAGCTTTCGACAAATATGTCCGAGGTTATCATAATGTTCGTAGCCTCGATACTCAACTTCACCATTCTTTCACCCGTACATCTTCTTTGGATAAACATGGTTACAGACTCACTTCCGGGTCTTGCACTCGGTATGGAAAAAGCCGAGGGTAATCTTATGAAGAGAAAGCCCAGAGCTACAAGTGACGGTATTTTCTCGAACGGTGCAGGCTTTGATATGGTATGGCAGGGTGTATATCTCGCAATAGTCGAGATCGCAGCTTACCTTATCGGTTATCACCTTGAGGTTGGCAGCTTTGCCGGATTCTTCAGCGGTACGGAATGCATCAACGCAATGGCAATGGCATTCCTTGTCGTCAACTTCTCAGAGATGATGTGTGCTATCAATATGCGTTCAAGAACAGGCTCAATATTCTCAAAGCATATGCTTAAGAATATGAACTGGTGGCTTGTCGGTGCGTTTGTCGTAACGACTGCACTCACTCTTGCCGCTATCTACGTTCCGGGTCTTTGCACTGTATTCGGCATTGAGCAGGGTACATTCCAGTTTAACGAACTGCTTATCTCAATGCTCCTTTCTGTATCTACGATTCCCGTATTTGAAATCGGAAAAGCGATTCGCAGAGCCGTTACGGAAAAGAAACAGGCAGCTTAAAGTAAACAGGCTGTGTATAAGCTAATGCCTCATATACAGCCTTATATTTAAACAGACGATAATACTTTTCGGTACGAATGAACTTGTTCGTACCGAAAGGTGTTTGAGGCTGATTACGGTAACGCTTGTATTGAAAAATTAAAAGTATGAAGTGTCTTTTGAGTGTCAAAAATATTTTTGCAAAGTTTTTTAGAAAATTTATGAAAAGGTATTGACATTCGCCTGAATATTTAATATAATATCTAGCGTTGCTGATAGGTAATGCGGGTGTAGTTCAATGGTAGAATCCCAGCCTTCCAAGCTGGTCGTGTGGGTT
>CAYWDD010000097.1:0-6243 GCA_964456935.1 uncultured Faecalibacterium sp.
TATCTCCTCTTGAATTTTTGTCTAAAAAGTGTTGCACTTGACTTGACAATCTGCCGGGTGCCGGGGTGCGAAGCAGGGCGGCGGTGCGGATACAGAAGTGACTTTCGTCAGCGTAGAGTGGCAGTGATGTCGATTTCAGCAGAAACTTCCCGATTTAAACAAAACTTCAAGTCAGCACATCGAGCATACGGTATGTGAAAAAACTAACAAATTAAAAATACTTCTTTTCACTTGAAAAATACCGCTAAAAATGTTATCATGTAAAATGGTTAATTTTGTGGTCGGGAGATAGTGGAATGAAGAAAGAAAACGCAAAGAAATCGCTTGTTCCTGTCGGTATAATGTTGCTTACGGTGATATTATTCGTCATGGTTATACTCGATATGCCGGGCGGCACTTTAAAACAAGCAACCAAATCTTTTGTCGCTATGGGAACTGTGATAACCGAAAAGCTTTACGGTGAAACCGACAGTGAAACCGATTTTGAAATAATCGAAAACACGATCACACAGCTTGAAAACGAAATATCCATGCGTATAGATTCAAGCACGGTCGGATTGCTCAATAAAAACTCAACCGTAACACTCAGCAACGAGCTTAAAGAAACGTTTGATCTATGCAAAGAAGTATACGAAAAGTCAAACGGTGCGTTTGACATAACCATGGGTAAGGTCACTTCGCTTTGGAAAATAGGTGAGGAGGGTGCAGCTGTTCCGAGTGAAAACGAACTCGATTTAGCCCTTTCATCTGTTGACGGCAGTAAAGTAAAAACCGAAAACGACACAATATCTATAGAAAACGGACAAAAGGTTGATTTAGGTGCTGTTGGAAAAGGACTTGCCTGCGACAGAATACGAAAAGCTCTTGACGGTACAGACGTGGATTCTGCGATTATTTCGGTCGGAGGAAGTGTTCTGCTTTACGGTGAGAATCCGCTTTCCGATACATGGAGCGTGGCTATAAGAGATCCTAGAGGCGAAAGCAGTGAGCAGGTGGGAAAACTGTCGCTGACAGGCGGAACGGTTTCAACTTCGGGTGACTATGAACGTGTACTCGAAGTGGGTGATAAAAAGTATCATCACATACTTGACCCGAAAACAGGCTATCCTGCCGACAGTGGACTTATGAGCGTCACGGTTGTCTGCGATAACGGACTTTTGAGCGATGCCCTTTCAACTGCCGCATTCATCATGGGCAAAGACGAGGGTGCAAAGCTTTTAGCATCGTTCGGTGCTGAAGGTGTGTTTATAGATAACGAGCGAAACGTGTTTGTCACAGACGGACTTTTGGATAAATTTACGCTTACAAATGACAGCTATTCTGTCCAAGGTAAGACAGAATGAACGGCTTAAAGCGTGGCGACGCTCTCATAATCCTGTTGACGCTGAGCCTTTCTCTGTTCCTTATTTTGCTAAGGTACAGCCCAAGTGAACAGAAAACGGCAAAGGTGTATCAAGACGGAAAACTTACGCATATTATCGACCTTAACAATTCAAAAGGAAAGCAAGAGATAAAAATAAACGGCAGTGTTCTTATAGTTGAAAACGGAGTTGTGTACTACTCTGAATCGGACTGTCCCGATAAGCTTTGCGAAAAGTTCGGAAAGCTCAGTTCAAACGGAGATACCGCCTCTTGCGTACCGAACAAAACAGTCGTTACGGTCACATCGGATAAATCGGAAGATGAACCCGATATCATGACTTACTAAGGAAAATAAAATGAAGTTAAACACAAAAAAGGTTGCCTTACTCGGCATACTCGGAGCTTTGGCTTTGGTCTTATCCTTTACGGAAAGCTTGCTTATGCCGCAGGTGACGTTCCTGCCGCCCGGAGCAAAACCGGGACTTTCAAACATAATAACAATGTTCGCCGCAAGTACAATGGGCTTCGGCGGAGCAATTTATATAGTTCTCATCAAGTCGTTATTCGCTTTCATTACAAGAGGTGCGACTGCGTTTTTCATGAGCCTTGCCGGAGGACTTTTGAGTATGGCGGCTATGCTGATACTGCTGAAAGTCAAATCCGTGAGCCTTATAGGAGTCGGAGTTGTTTCCTCATGCTGTCACAACTTGGGTCAGCTTTTGGTGTCTGTAATACTTACGGGTACGAAAGCAATATTCAACTACGCACCTTTCCTGCTTATTTTCGCAGTTGTAACAGGTGTCGTTACAGGCACGGTATTGAAAGTCGTAATGCCGAAACTTGAAAGAATAAAATACAATTAAAATTGTTATAAAATCAACAGATAGGGGTTGTATAAAGAATGAGCAAAATCGTAAACGGTGTGCTTACCGCTGTCGGAAAGAGCAGGGGAGGAATCTCTGTTCCGCACAACAAAAACACAGCGGAAAAGCCCGTGAAGAGAATGGAATTTCCGAAAACAGTCGTCCTTCCGATGCAACAGCACATAGGTGCGCCGTGTGAACCGACGGTAAAGGTCGGTGACATCGTAGATGTCGGTCAGGTCGTCGGCGATACGGACAAATTCGTATCAGCACCGATCCATGCCACAATATCGGGCAAGGTAACGGCTGTAGGTGACGTTTATCTTGCAAACGGCATGATATCAAAGGCAGTCACTATTGAGTCGGACGGTGCGATGAGAATTTCACCCGATGTTAAGCCTCCGGTCGTAAATTCAAAGGAGGACTTTATCAAGGCTGTCAGAGCTTCGGGTCTTGTCGGCTTGGGCGGTGCGGGCTTCCCGACACACGTCAAATTGAATTATCCCGATGACAAGGGCGTTGATACTCTGATAATCAATGCCGCCGAGTGCGAACCTTACATCACTGTCGATTACCGTGAATGTATCGACCATGGTGAAGATATCATAAACGGAATATATTCTATCCAGAAGTATTTCAAGTTTAAGCAGATAATCATAGCTGCCGAGGATAACAAACCCAAGGCATTTAAGGTGCTTAAGGACATAATCGACATGGACGACAACAAGGACGGTGTGGTAAAACTCATGGTTCTTAAGTCAAAGTATCCGCAGGGTGCCGAGAAAATGATGATCCTTTCGGCTACAGGCAGACGTGTTCCTCCCGGAAAACTTCCGGCAGATGTCGGCTGTGTTGTCATGAACGTAGGAAGTATCGCATTTATCGGTCGTTACCTTAAGACAGGTAAGCCCCTTATCAGCCGCTCTGTCACCGTTGACGGTACGGCTATAACCGAGCCTAACAATGTCAGAGTACCTATCGGAACAAAGATCGCAGACGTTATAGACCTTTGCGGTGGTTTCAATTCCGACCCGAAGAAGATAATATTCGGCGGTCCGATGATGGGTCTTGCACTTTCAAGCATAGAAGCTCCGCTTTGCAAACAGAATAACGCTATCTTAGCGTTCAGCGATAATAAATATCTGACGAAAAAGGAACGTGACTGTATAAGATGCGGAAGATGTGTTGAGGCTTGTCCCATGAGCCTTATGCCGACTCTCATCGAGAGATACGCTAAGGCTAAGGACGTTGACAGACTTAAAAAGATAGGCGTCAATGTCTGTATGGAGTGCGGCTCATGTGCATTCTCCTGTCCGTCAAGCAGACCGCTTGTACAGTATATGCGACTTGCAAAACAGGTAGTCAGAGAGGAGGACTCCAAAAATGGATAATAAGCTTACAGTCAGTGCGTCACCGCACATTCATTCAAGCGAAACCACAACGGGCATAATGCTTGACGTTATAATTTCGCTTATGCCTGCCGCTGTTGTCAGCGTGATATTCTTCGGACTTCATGCTTTGGCAGTGCTTGCTACGTCGATAATTTCATCTGTTGTCTTTGAGTACGTCAGCAGAAAGATAATGAAAAGAAGTAATACTCTCGGTGATTTGAGTGCCGTTGTAACGGGAATTATCCTTGCTTTCAACTTACCGTCAACACTTCCGTTATGGATAGTCGTTATCGGCACATTCATAGCTATCGTTATCGTAAAGCAGATGTTCGGCGGTATAGGTCAGAACTTCGTAAACCCCGCAATTACGGCAAGAATTATCCTCATGACTTCATTCCCCCAGCTTATGTCCACTTGGACACAGCCTCTTGCAACAAGCTCGGGAGAAGATGCCGTCACAGCCGCATCACCTTTGGCTCTTATGGCGGATATTACCAAGTCCGATGATATCAAAGCCGCAATGGACGCAGCCGGCCTTCCGTCACTTAAGGATATGTTCCTCGGCTTACGTCCCGGTTCGATGGGTGAAGTTTGTGCCGCAGCTTTATTGATAGGTTTTATCTATCTTCTTATAAGGAAAGTAATCTCACCGATAATTCCTTTGACATTCATCGGAACTGTTGCTGTTTGTATGCTTATAGCAGGCAAGGGCAATCTTACATTTGTCGCTTATCAGCTTTTAAGCGGTGGACTTCTTCTCGGTGCTATATTCATGGCTACCGACTATACGACGTCACCGATAAACAAAAAGGGAAAAGTTATTTTCGGTATCGGTTGCGGTCTTATAACGAGTCTTATCAGAATTTTCGGTGTTCTTCCCGAAGGTGTTTCATTCTCGATCATTCTTATGAATATACTTGTTCCCCATATTGAAAATCTCACGACTCCCAAGCCGTTCGGCTCTGTCAAAGAGAAGAAAGAGGAGGCGAAGGCATGAAAGGCAGGATGAAAGATATACTTATCCCGACTGTTGCGCTTTTTATAATCTGTCTTATATCGACAGTGCTTTTAGGCGGTACGAATGAACTTACTGCCGAGAAGATAAAACAGGTCGCCGCCGAAACTGCCGCAAATGCGAGAACTCTTGTTTTAACGCAGGCAACGGAATTTGAGGAAAAGACGATAACAGTCGAAGAAACCGAGTATACATATTATATCGGTAAGAACGCAAGCGGAGAAACAGTCGGTTACACTGTCACGACTCAGGATAAAAGCTATGGCGGTACGATAGAAGTTATGACAGGATTTGACGTTGACGGCAAGATAACAGGTGTCGAAATTCTTACAATAGACGATACACCGGGTCTTGGAATGAACGCAAAAAATGACAGTTTCAGAAACGAATATGTCGGCAAGTCGGGTGAACTGACAGTCAGCAAGACGGCATCTGCCGACAATGAAATTCAGGCAATAACAGGTGCAACGATAACATCAAAGGCGGTCACACGCTGTGTCAATCTTGCATCGCAGATAGTTTCTCAGTCTAAGGGAGGTGCGAACTGATGGCTGATAAAAAGCAAAGCTTAGGAAAAGAATTTACAAAAGGCTTAGTAGCCGAAAACCCTGTTTTAAGACTTGTACTCGGAACGTGTCCGACTCTTGCGGTTTCAACCTCTGTTTCAAGTGCGATAGGCATGGGCATTGCGGCAACGATAGTTTTGATTTGTTCAAACGTCGTTATATCCGCTTTAAGAAAGGTCATTCCCCAGAAGGTGAGAATCCCTGCGTACATAGTAATTATCGCATCGTTCGTTACCATGATACAGCTGGTTGTCAAGGCTTTCGTTCCGGCGCTTGATACCGCACTCGGCGTTTATCTGCCTCTTATAGTTGTAAACTGTATCATCTTAGGCAGAGCAGAGGCTTTCGCATCGAAAAATGCTGTCCTTGCCTCGGCACTTGACGGTCTCGGAATGGGCTGCGGCTTCACAGCGGCACTCTTCCTTATGAGTACGGTAAGAGAAATACTCGGTTCGGGTACATTTATGGCAGGTATAAAAGACTTGCTTGCCGTATTCGGTGATTTCAGTTTCAACGGATTCAAGATCCCGTTCATAAGCGAAAACCCGATGATAATATTTGTCTTAGCTCCGGGCGGATTCTTCGTTTTCGGTATCATGATAGCTCTTTCAAACAAGCTTGCCGAAAGCAAGGGTAAACAGAAAGCAGAGCTTAGAGGTTGTGAGGCTTGTCCCATGGCAAAAACCTGCTCAATGGTAGGCTCATGTGAAAATAAAGCAGAGGAGGAAACAAAGTAATGACAAAAACACTTCTTTCCGTCCTCATGACGGCTATTCTTACGAATAACTATGTTCTTGCAAAGTTTCTCGGTATCTGTCCGTTCCTCGGTGTTTCAAAGAAACTTAAAACCGCTACGGGAATGTCGCTTGCCGTTATATTCGTTATGGTTTTGGCAACAGCCGTAACGTACCCGATAAACAAATATTTGCTTGTTAAAAACGACCTTGAATATCTCCAGACTATCGTATTTATCTTAGTTATAGCTGCACTTGTTCAGCTTGTCGAGATAGTTCTTAAGAAGTATATGAAGTCGCTTTATAACGCAC
>CAYWDD010000098.1:0-6193 GCA_964456935.1 uncultured Faecalibacterium sp.
AAAGCTTTCTCTGTTTATAAGCTTTCCGTCAAGCTGTGAGGCTGCTCTCTTAGTCGCCACACTTGCAAGAGGAGCATATTTATACTTGAAATTAACTCGGCTGTCTATAAGCTTTTGCAAGTCGTCATCTATATTCGTGCTGTCCGAAAGGTCGGTTATAACGCTGTTATAACCTTTAACCGAATCTATTACTCTGACATTTAAATTCGATTCCGTTTTGACCGCATATTCTTCGCTTAAATCAATCGCTCTGCGAAGATCAAAAGCGTTCGGGTGACGTATAGCGGCTTTTAATATCCAATCGCTGTATGTTCTTTTTGCAAGAAGTGAAAACGGTGAAAGCTTTCGATTTGCGGGATCTATATCGCTTGCCGCATTTTCAAGCGTTTTTTCTGCATCTTTAACGCTTGTTACTATTATGAGTTTTTCCTCGGCTCGTGTCATCGCAACATAGAGTATTCTCATTTCCTCGGACTTTGACATCAGGTTCATCTGAAGTTTTGAGCTTGTATGTGACACGGTTTTATACTTTGCCATGGTATCGGGATCTTTTCTCAAAACACCGACACCGCAGCTCGGATTTATTACCATATCTTTTTTCTCGTCCTCTTGGTTAAACTGCTTGTTAGTGTAAGCCAAGATGCAGACGGGAAATTCAAGTCCTTTTGACTTATGTATGGTCATTATTCTTACAACGTCTGCGTTTTCACTTATCGGGTTAGATGCATCAAGCTCCTTTTTGTTTACAAAGAGCTTATCTATAAACTTGATAAATCCCGAAAGTCCTATCATTCCCGACTTTTCGTAAACTTCGGCATAATCTATCAAGAGCATCAAATTTGAACGTCTGATATCTCCCCCGCTCATCGCCTGAACAATAGCAAGAAATGAAGTTTCGTCCAAAATTCGTCTTATAAGCTCACTTGCCGTGCAAGCGCTTGCGACAAATCTCATCTGTCTGAAAAACTTAAGAAAATCCGCAACTTTTTCGTTGTCTTTCTCGCACTTTAAAAGGCAGGCATAGATAGAGGCTTTTCTGTCCGCCATTCTTATCTTTGCCGTTTCATCGGGTGTAAAGGAGAAAATCGGTGACATGAGTGCCGAAAGCAGCGGTATGTCTTGATTTGGGTTATCTATAACACGAAGGAGTGAGAGCATGACGGCTATTTCACTTGAAGTGAAGAAACTGCCCTTGACTTCCGTAAAGCACGGTATTCCCCAATTTCTGAATTCGTCCGCCAATGTCGTTGCGGCACTTGTTTTGACACTTCGCATCAAAATGCAGACGTCTTTATAGTGTATCGGTCTTTCTTTGCCTTTTCTTCCGACAAGCTTACCATCCGACACCATTTGCTTTACAAGTGATGCGATATGTCTTGCTTGACAGACTTCGGAATCCATCGACGAATTATCCTTTGAGTTTATGTCGATTATATCAAGTTGTGCCTCGGGTTCGTTAGTTTCGGAATAATCAGCGGCGGCAACCAAAGCCTCACTTTCCCCGTACTCGACACCACCTACGTCACGGCTCATTGTTTGAGAAAAGATGAAATTTATAAAGTCCGTAACACCCTTGCGACTTCTGAAATTTCGGTCGAGTGTTATCTTTGCGGGATAGTTATCTTTTTCTTTTTCATATTCAGGCAATCCGTCACGCAAAGACGTGAATATTTCGGGCATCGCCTTTCTGAACGAATAAATACTCTGCTTTACGTCACCGACTCTGAAAAGGTTGTTGCCGTTTCGGGAAACCGAGGCAAAAAGAATATGCTGCGCCTCGTTTGTGTCTTGGTATTCGTCGATGAGAATTTCCGTATATCTGTTTGAAAGTTCATGAGCCAGCGGTGTTCTTACGATAACACCGTTCTTTTTTCCGACAAGAAGTTCGAGTGCCATATGCGAGATATCGGAAAAATCATAGCTGTTCTTTTCTTTCTTCAATCTCATAAGCTCTTTACCGTAAAGCTTTACGCACTCGATGAGTTTTGTTATCATCGGTGCTAAGAACTCTGCGTCTTGTTTGTTTTGCTCATTGCTTACGCACAGATAATCGCCTATCTTCTCCGAATATGTTTTCTTCATAGCGGCTCTCTTGGTTTCAAGAAGTTTTCCGACAGGTGTGTCTTTAAGTCCTTTCGCAAGATTGCCTCTTTTTATGAATTTTTGTCCGAGTGCATTCATTGCCTCGTCCCATTCACCGTTTTTGAGTAATAATAACAGATTTTCTATTTGAATCCTGTCACTTTCACACGCATCATGGTACGCATCGAAAAAGTCGGGTTCTTCTAATATAATATTTCTTATTTCGCTGTTAAGTTCAAGACAGTATTCAGCCGCCTGTACCGCATAGTCAAGTATGGCTTCACCCCAGACGTTTTTGCTTATGTCAACTGACGGGTCATAGCCCTCGATAACACTGTCAAGCCACTCATCGGGGAAGGCATACGCACCGGAATAGTCATAAAGCTTTTGTATACACTCGGCTATTTCGCTGTCATCACGGTTTTTGAAAAGAAGTTCCACAAGGTCAAGAAATGCTTTATCCCCTTTTTGGTATTCGCTTTCCATGACCGTATCTATAGCCGCAGATTCAAGAAGTACAAGTTCGCTGTCGTCTATCTTTTTATAATCGGGTGAAATATCAAGGAGTCTGAAATTTTCCTTAACAAGGGAATTACAAAAGCTGTCCATTGTGCATATATCCGCATCGGGCAAAAGCATTTCCTGTTGACGAAGGTATGCGTTTTCGGGATCTTGACGTATCTTTTCTTTCAATGCGGCATATATTCTCTCACGCATCTCCCCTGCCGCAGCCTTTGTAAACGTGACTATCAAAAGGCTGTCAACAGGGCATGGGGAGTCTTTGTCCGTTATACGTTCGATAACTCTCTCGACCAAAACCGCAGTTTTTCCAGAACCTGCCGCAGCACTGACGAGTATACTTCCGTTTCGTGAATCTATTGCGTTTTTCTGTTGTTCAGTCCAGTTTCTGCTCATCGTTTTCACCTCCCGACAAAGTTTTAAGGCATTCCTCATGCTTATCGAATTTAATATATCTGTACTTTCCGCCCTGCTCGTGACAGCAAACGCTCTTATAGTCACAATAGTCGCAGGTCTTGTCGTGGTCCTTGCCGAATACGGGCTTTGCGGGTATTTTTCCTTCATGCAGGCTCAAAGCCATATCTGCGATTATTCCGTCTATTCTTTCGTTCAGCTTTTCCATAAGCTTAAGACTTATTACATTGCCCTTGGCTATACCCTTTTTCATATCAACGGACGCAGGTATGAAAACAGCTTTTTCCCTGTCGTCCATTCCCTTTATTACTCTTGTGTCATCGAGTATAAGTCCGCTCATTTTACCGTCTTTGATAAGCTTTTCGCTGAGTGTTATGCTGTCGTCATCTCTTTGGGCATCAAACGGTTTTATTCTTGCAGGAAGATAGAGTACGCCTGCCGGAATGATATCTTTTCCGAAATATTCTTTTCCGTTCTTACTAAGTGCGAAAAGATATATGAGCATCTGCATATTAAGTCCGTTTAAAACGTCGCTTAGCTCCATAGCTTTTACACCGGTTTTGTAGTCAATGACTCTGATGTACTTCTTTTCGTCAAGTTCCATTTGATCAACACGGTCAACAGAGCCTGAAAGCTCGACTTTACCTCCGTCTGCAAGCATTACCGTATATGACGGAATAGGCTTGTCTTTTCCGATTTTAAGTTCAAAGTCGCACGGCTTAAAGCTTGAAAATTTAAATTCCTCTACAAGTCTTTCAAGGATAATATCAAGCGTTTTTGCAAGTCTGTTGAAATGATAAACAAAACGTTGATTTTTATCTTCGAGTCCGCCCATGTATTCATCGGCATATGCTCTGAGTGCCGCAGTTACGTCTTTTTTTCTTTGTACGCTGTCGGTGTTTTCTATTCCGATGTCTTTGTATTTTTTCACAAGCTGTTCTAAGACATAGTGAACCACCGTTCCGCTTTGAGCAGGATCAAGTTTTGCGGTTTTCCTCGGAAATGCGTACATACCGTAGCGGCAAAAGTAACCGAACGGGCAGTTTTCGTATTTTTCTATCTGCGATGCCGAAAGGTAGATATCTTTACCGAAAAACTCGGTTGCGACGGCTTTGTCGCTAAACTTAAACTCTTCCTCACCGCTGACACGTCTTAGTGCCGCAATACGGTCGGCATACTTAGGGATATTATTGAAGTAATGCAGTAAATTTCGGCTGTAATATCCGCCCGTCCTCATTTGAGATGCCAAAATCTCGAATGCCGCTGTTTCGCCCTCTATCTTTTCTTCGGTTGATATACTGTCGCTTGTGAGGAAACTGACGTTAGGCAAAATCTCCTGCACCATGGTTACAAGTTCGCTCGGTGTCTTTTTCTCGCCCTTGTTGTTTGAAAGCGAATAGCAAAGATAGAGCTTTTCCTTTGCACAGCAAAGTGCGTTGTAGCCTATAAAGCGTTCCTCGACACTCTTATATTTGTTAACATCGAAAAGTTCAAGTCCTGCCGTAAGCAGAGCGTTTCTGTCACGGTCGCTTATGAGTCCTCCGTTCGGGTTTGACGCCGGAAAGACACCTGTATTTGCTCCGAGGACAAATACCACTTTGATTCCTCTTGCTCTTATCCTATCGGCAGAACCTACTATAACTTCATCTATTCCGTTGGGAATTCTGCCCAAGGATTTGACAGACAGCGACATATCGAAAAGCTCCGTGTACTTCTTAACACTGAAATATTTATCTTTGAGCACTAAGGCGGTTTCGTTGAGCGTTTCCATTATCAGATCCCATATCTGCTCTTGTTCTAAAGCAAGGTCGTTTTCACCGTCTGTTTCAAGCTGTATAGCTAAGTTTTTAAGCGTTTTATCGGCTTTTGTTTCTATCAAAAACTCATACAAAGCTTTTGTCATTTCAAAGCCGTCTTTGTCTTTCAGGTTTTCTTTAAGTGACAACAACGGTGAAATGACCGTTTGACGCATTTTATTTAAAGCTTGCAGCTTTTCCTCTTTTTCGCTTTCTTTACATCTGTCGAAACCGAACGGACTTTTTGAAAAATCGTTTTTCCACTCGGAACGGTCTATTTGCCAAAGGTAAACATAGTTTTCAAGCTCGGATATTTCATCGACCGTAAGCGGTGTTAAGCCTGTTTTTAAGTATCTTAATATGACCTCGGTATCAAGACCCGATGAGCATATTTTAAGTGCGTTTTGGATATAGAGTACAAGAGGCTGATTTGATATCGGCTGACGTGCATCTTCAAATGTGGGTATCTCATATTTTTTGAAAGCATATCTTATTTGCTTTTCGTATTTTTCACCGTCACGGAAAATAACGGCAATATCACGGCAACGGTATCCCTGTCTTAACAGCTGTCTTATTCTTCTGGAAGTATATGCACATTCGTCCGATATGTCATCGCCTGCGAAAATTTCCACGTTATCGCAATTTTCATCAAACGATTCATAGTTCGGCTTATAGAGATTTTCGTCAAGTTTGTAAAGCTCCTCGGAAGAATATCTTTTGTAGCCGGTGATTTCTTCCATCAGTAAGACAGGCTTTGCAACTTTGACGTTGTTCTTATCGGCAAGTTTTCTTATTTTAGACGCTGTTCTTCTTGTAAAAGCGAACACGTCGTTTTGGTCGATCGAATAGTTTATGCCGTCAGCAGTGAGTGTGATATACACGTCCTTTGCCTGCAAAAGTATTTGCTCGATTATGCCCATAATCTGACCGTTGAAACTTGTAAAACCGTCGAGTGCGACCGTTTTGCCCTCAAACCACTTATTTTCTTTGAGTACGTCACAAAGTTTTTTGAGCATATCTCCCGTATCAAGATATGAATTTTCTATCAATGCGGCATAAGTGTCGCAGATAAGCAAAAGTTCTTTCATCTTGTCTTTGAGCGTACCTTTTTTAAGGCGGCTTACGGCAAGTTCAAACATTTCCCTGCTGTTTGACGACTGCTTAAACTCATCGACAACAAACAGCATACTTTTTATAAATGAAGTGTCGGATATATGCTTTTTATAAAGCACAAGTTTATCTTCAAGTGAGGACATTGCCATTGACATATAGATAAGTCTGCCCTGCTCGCTGATAATGTCCTTATGTTTTACACCGTATTGTGTGAACACGCTTTCGGCAACACGGGTAAAGCTCAAAACTTCGATCCTGTTTGAGCGTAC
>CAYWDD010000099.1:0-6097 GCA_964456935.1 uncultured Faecalibacterium sp.
AATATATGCTGTATAATATACTATCTAAATCTATAATCGGGTATTACGGCTTACAAGCTTTAAAGAGGTGAAAACATGACGGCATATCTTGACAACAGTGCAACGACAAAGGTCTGCGATGAGGCAATAGATAAAATGTGCCGAGTAATGAAAGACTCATGGGGCAACCCGTCATCTTCCCATTTCGTCGGCATTAAAGCATACGAAGAACTCGAAAGTGCAAGACAGGCGGTAGCACAGGCTTTGTCCTGTCAGCCGAAAGAGATATATTTCACTTCCGGAGGGACGGAAAGCAATAATCTTGCATTAAAAGGTGTTGCCGATAAAATGAAAAGACGGGGCAACAAGATAGTCACCACCGCAATAGAGCATCCGAGCGTTGAAAACACCGCCAAAAAGCTCAAAGAACAAGGCTTTGACGTGGTTTTCTTAAAGCCCGATAACAATGCCGTGATAAGCCTTGACGATCTTGAAAGAGAGATAGACGAAAATACTATACTGGTCAGCGTTATGGCGGTAAACAACGAGGTCGGTTCTATTCAGCCTTACGACAAGATCAAGAGCATAATCAAGCGGAAAAATTCACCTGCCTTATTGCACGTTGATGCGGTTCAGGCTTTCGGAAAAATCGTCTTAAAGCCGAAGAGTGACGGCATAGACCTCATGACCGTTTCATCTCATAAAATACACGGACCTAAAGGTGTAGGAGCATTGTACATCTCCGATACGGTGCGAATAAACCCCGTAACAACAGGCGGTGAACAGGAAAAGAAGATCCGCCCCGGAACGGAAGCAATGCCCGCAATAGCAGGATTCGGAGAGGCTGTAAGACAGCTGGGCAATATTAACGGGCAGTTAAAAAAGACGACAAGCCTTAGAAACGATTTTGTTTTAAAATTAAAGGGTATGGACGGTATCAGCATAAACTCACCGGACAACGCTTTACCTTATATAGTCAACATTTCGGTTGACGGACTTCGCTCCGAGCCGATGCTCAATCTTTTATCGGATATGGGAGTGTGTGTGTCAAGCGGTTCGGCTTGTGCCAAAGGGCATAAAAGCTATGTCTTGGAGGCACTCGGTCTTTCAAACGAAAGAGTTGACAGTGCATTGAGAATATCACTGTCACGTTATACGACAGAAGAAGAGCTTGACCTTTTCATAAAGGGTATACAAACAGCTCAAAAAGTTATTAGAAGAAGATAAGGTATATATATGAAAGAGATCATACTTTTAAAAGAGGGCGAGCTTGCTCTCAAAGGACTTAACAGATCGAACTTTGAAGATAAGCTTATTAAGAATATCAGATTTCGTTTCAGAGATCTCGGTAAATTCAATTTTGTCAAAAGTCAGTCAACTATAGTTATAGAACCCGAAAACGAGGATATCGACTTTGCACAGGCTGTCGAAAGACTCAAAAAAGTTTTCGGTATAGTTGCTTTCTCCACTGCGGCAATATCTGAAAAAGATATTGAGAGCATAAAGAAAACAGCCGATGAATATCTGCATGACAGGATTCTTGAGGCTAAGACCTTTAAGGTCGAGGCAAAAAGAAGTGACAAAAAGTTCCCCATGACTTCACCCGAGATAAGCCGTGAAGTCGGAGCGTATATATTAAGAAAGTATCCGCACATAAGCGTAGACGTTCACAATCCCGACCTTAAGATAACGGTCGAGATAAGAGAAAGAGCCTACGTCAGAGGCAATCAGATAAAAGGAATCGGCGGTATGCCGGTCGGTTCGGCAGGCAAGGCGGCAGTCTTGATGTCGGGCGGTATCGACAGTCCGGTTGCGGCTTATATGATGGCAAAAAGAGGCTTACAGCTTACCGCTATACACTTTGCCGCACCGCCTTATACGAGCAAAAAAGCCGAAATGAAAGTTCGTGACCTTGTTAAAAAGGTCAGCGAATACGCAGGAAGAATATACTTTGCGGTCGTTCCGTTTACGGAAATTCAAGAGCATATCAAGGACGAATGTCCCGAAGAATTTTTCACTCTTATCATGAGAAGGCTCATGATGGAGATAGCAACGAGAATAGCCGAAAAAGACGAGTGCCATGCACTGATAACAGGCGAAAGCTCGGGTCAGGTCGCAAGCCAGACTCTCCTTGCGTTGGGTGTTACCGATGCGGCGACACCTCTTCCTGTTTTCAGACCGTGCATCGGTATGGACAAGCAGGAGATAATTTCAATCGCAAGAAAGATAGACACGTTTGAAACCTCAATTTTGCCTTATGAGGATTGCTGTACGGTATTTACTCCCAAGCACCCGAGAACAAGACCTACGCTTGAACAGGTCATCGAGGCACAGTCTTTGGTAAATTGGGAACCGATGATACAAAAGGCGGTCGAGGAAACACGTTTTGAACCGATTTCATAATAAAAGAGGAATAAAAATGTCAACTTGTGAGCAGGCGGCACAACAAGTCGTTAAACTGCTGAAAGAAAAAAATCTTAAAGTCGCTTTTGCCGAGTCATGTACGGGCGGACTTGTTTCAAAGCTTATAACCGATGTGTCGGGTTCATCATCTGTCTTTGACGGAGGTGTCGTAAGCTATTCGAACGAAGTCAAAGCGAGTGTACTCGGTGTCGAAAAAGAGATGCTTGAAACCTACGGTGCGGTAAGCAGACCTGTGGCTGTCGAAATGGCGGAGGGTGTAAGAAAGCTTATCAAAAGCGATATCGGTATAGGCATAACGGGTATCGCAGGTCCCGAAAGCGATTCGACAAACAAACCCGTAGGACTTGTATATGTTGCGATAAGCTGTGAAAGCGGTGTAAAAGCCATAAAGCTTAACAGCGATTTTCACGGTGATAACGTCAGAGAACAAAACAGACAAGCGTCCGCTCTTGCCGCACTTGACTTAGTTTCACAGTATGCCGATGCGTACCCGAAAGAATTGAGCGGCATGGCACAGCCGACTGAAATATTAGAGAAATATCGCACTGAACGGAGGGAAGAAAATGGAAATATTTGAAGATAAAGAATATTCTGAATCCGAAAAAGAACAAATAAAGAGCGATAACGAAACACCGAAAGAGCCGAAAGAAAGCAAAAAGCTCGACTCAGGAATGAGAATAATTTACCAAGCTCCCGAAAAAGGTGCAAAAAGAGAATATGTCGGATTTTCCTACGGTGAAAGCAAAACGACGTCCGAAACGGAAAACACGGTCGAGGACATAGAAATCGAGGATATTCCGAAGATAGATTACATGGGCGGACACGCTTTTGAAAATGAGCTGAAAAGACAGAACAAATACCCCGAAAGGCGAAAAGAAACGGTCAAGCCCAAAAAGCCCGATGAAAAAGAGATAATCAGAAAACGCTACGAAGAATATAAATTCAAAGAGCAGATGAAAAGAGAACTGCCGCAGGAAAGCAACATTTTCCTTGAGGATTTCAACGCTGCCGATGAATATTACGACATCTTAGATGTTGAAGAAGTGAACGTCGATTCAAAGACTCCAAAGGGCAAAAAACCGCTTAAAACCTCGGAGATAATAAGACGTGTAGTGCTGGCAATTTCGCTTGTGGCTATCGTCATTTCGCTCGGTGTGCTCGGAAAGCAGTATCTTGAATATAAAAAGAATCAAGAGCTTGAAGAGAGCTACAGCGATTTGATAATCACCGAAGCCCCCACCACGAAAAAGAATAACAAGAACAACAAGGACAAGGAAACCGAAACCACGACAAAGGAGCTTACGGTCGAAGAACAGTGGGCACAGCTTAGAAGTGACTATCCGAATGTCGAGTTCCCATCGGGAATTTCTTTGAAGTACGCAAAGTTTTATGCTGTAAATCAGGATTTTGTCGGATATATACAGATCGATTCGTTAGGTATAGGCTTACCTGTTCTCCAGTCGGAAGAGTCTGACTATTATTTGAGAAGAAACATACGCAAGGAAAAGTCAAAATACGGAACACCGTATGTGCCTGTTGATAACGACATGGTAAACCTTGACAGAAACACTGTCATTTACGGTCACAATATGAGCGACGGCTCAATGTTTGCTCCGCTTAATAAGTATAAGACCCTTGACGGATATAAGAAAGCACCCGTAATTCAGTTTGATACGATTTACGGCTCATATAAGTGGAAAGTGATCGCTGCGTTTATCACAAACGCAAACACAAAGCAAGACAACGGTTACTTCTTCCCGTATAACTATACAAAGCTTGAGAACGAAACTTCGTTCATGAACTATATCGAATGCCTTAAGGAAAGATCACTCTACGATACGGGAGTCGATATCGTTTCAACGGACAAGATACTCACGCTGTCAACCTGCACTTATGACTTCGATGACGCAAGATTTGTCGTTGTCGCAAGACTTGTAAGACCGGGTGAGAGCGAAACAGTTGATACTTCTCTTGCAAAAGAAAACGAAAAACCGCACTATCCCCAAGCGTACTACGATAAAAAGAAAAAGAAGAATCCATATAAGAATGCGGAAAAGTGGTATTACTACGGCGGTGTAGCAAACAACGAAAACTGATGTGTTTCCCATTCTGAATAAAACGGAGGATACGAAATGTTAAAATTGATTTCGCTGCAAGGCTTCTTAAATCTTTCAGACGATGCGATAGGAAAAATATCCGACGGACTCACCTCGGTCGGACTTGAAAAGGACTGCGTATTAAAATTCGATGACGCAGACGATTTCCTTGATGCAGTCGCAATAGCAGTCGATGAGCAGCACACGGTTGTCGTTGCCGTAGAAAACGAAGAATACAATGTTATCAAAAAGCAGATAATCGGAAAGTTCTCACTTGAAAGCAAGTCAAGTCCCGATATTGCAGAGGCAATATCAAGAGAAAGAGGGGACTTATCCGAGGGCGGTGTTCCCGACATGGAAGGTCACTGCTTTGTGCCGTCAGATGCGGAAATATATATCACAGACGACGGACTTTACAGCGGATTTTGCGTTGAGTTTGCCAACGGTGCAAAGCTCATGTACGTTCCGCTTGATGTAACAAGACTCGACACACTTCTCGGCTACATTCGTGAAGAACTCGGTGAAGTATCCGAAGTTCCCGAAGAAAGTGAAGAAAACGAAGAAAGCGAAAAAGAGGAAGTCGAGGAGAAAAAGGACGATCCCAATACGAGAGTGCTCTTCTCGATTTTCGACGATGATGAAGACGAAGAAACCGATAAAAGCGAACAGGAAGAAGAAATAGAGGAAGAAGTCAATGAAGATCTCGAACCGGAAGAGCCGGTGGATCTGACAGGCTTTGAAGAGGCGATATCAAACGCAGGCAGAGCGGTGTATTCCCTTATTCAGCTTGATAAAACGGTCGCTTTTGTCGATTGTGAATACAGCAAGTATATTAAGGCTATCTCAAAGCAGGTTGACGGCTTGACAGACGCATTCTCGTTCGATGATACACAGCTTGAGGGCGAAGAAGAGTTAGAGCCGCAGATAGCTCTTGCAAGAAAGACAAGACTCGCTTTAAGAAACACGGGTGCTGATTTTGCAGCTGCCATATCACCGATACTCGAAGGTGAAAAGGACGGAAAGACGTTCTATTATTCATATATCATCATTCATGACGGTTCATCTGCAAAAGCGAAGAAAGTTTCCACGGGAACACAGCAGGGAACGGAAAGCCTTATCCCTCACGCTTTCGCTTTGATGTTTGAGCTTTTGGCTCAAAAGGCGGAAATACTTTCAGCTCAAGAGGAGCATGAAACCGCCATTGAAGAAACCGAAAAGAAAAAGCGTATGATCACGCTTGCGGTATGCGTTGCTGTTGCGGCAGTAGCTATCATCAGTGCAGTTGTGATGGTCATCAAGTATTTCAGTGTCGGTGACGATATCTATACTACGACAGATCCAAGCAATTCACAGTCGAATCAGGTGTCGGGTGAATCTAATTCCGTAAACAGCAATGTGCCCTCGATAACAGTGGGCAACAGCGTTGCAAATACGGGAACGCTCACCACAGACCCGTCATATCAATATCCGGCAGAGCCGACAGCAGGCAATGTTTCAGCTCAGGCAACGTCATCTCCCATAGCTTCACAGTCGGGTACGTTCACGTTCACCGTCTACGGCTACGGTCACGGTGTCGGCATGAGCCAGAACGGTGCTAA
>CAYWDD010000100.1:0-6083 GCA_964456935.1 uncultured Faecalibacterium sp.
AAGAAACAGCTCACCGTAAAGTGGTCTAAACAGTCAACACAGACTTCGGGTTATGAGATTCAGTATAGTCTGAAATCCAACATGAAGAGTTCAAAGACAGTCACAGTGGGTAAGACAGGAACGACTTCAACGACAATAAAGAATCTCAAATCGGGCAAGAGATACTACGTTCGTGTAAGAACGTTCAAAATAGTTAAGATCAACGGAAAGAGTGTAAAGCTTTATTCCAACCGGTCGAGTGTGAAGAATGTTAAGGTTAAGTGAAACTTAACGACAGAATCTATAAAAGGACTGCAAGCATACTGAGAGGTATGCTTGCAGTCCTCTTCGACAATCTGAAACGGTACTCCGAAAACTCGGAGTACCGTTTAATATTTTTATCTTTTATTCAGCAGGGAAGTAATAAACTCTGCATTCGTAGGGTCTTGTGATAAAGCTGTTGTCAAATACGGGGTTAAGCTCGTAGTTTGAAAGAACAACTTCACCCTTGCTTAAGTCGTATCCCTCGGGAGCGTTGAACTTTTCACCGTCCTCTGCAAATGAGCAGATTATGAGCATCTTCTCCTTGCCGAGAACTCTCTCGTAGGTGTACAATTTCTTGCTGTTCTTATATAACTCATTGTACTCACCGTATATAGCGACCTCGTGTGTCTTACGGAACTTGAGAGCCTTGCGGTAGAAGTTGAGGATAGAATTGGGATCTTTCTCCGCAGCCTCAACGTTGATTTCTTTGTAGTTGTCGTTGACGAAGAACCACGGTGTACCCGTAGTGAATCCTGCATTTTCGCTGTCGTTCCACTGTACAGGTGTTCTTGCGTTTTCACGGTTGACTTGGAACGAGAGGTCAAGGAAACGCTTTTCGTTGAAACCGAGCTTTTTGAAAAGCTTGTAGTTATTGAAAGTCATAACGTCTTTGTAGTCGTTGACGCTGTTGACTCTCAGGTTCGTCATGCCTATTTCCTGTCCTTGGTAAATGAACGGTGTACCGCAAAGGAATAAGTACATAGCCGCAAGTGATTTCGCACTTTCAACTCTGTATTTCATGCTGCCGTATCTTTCGATGATTCTCGGGTGGTCATGGTTTTCGATGTAAAGACAGTTCCAGCCTACACCTTTCATAGCCTCCTGCCATTTTGTGAGAGTCGATTTAAGCTTTTTAAGGCTGAACGGAGTCTTTATCCAGTCTGTCATAAAGCAGTTAGCGTTCATGTGGTCAAACGAGATGAGCATATCGAGTTTTTGTGTCGGACCTTCCGAACAAAGCTTGAGTGCATCTTTGAGGGTTGTCATCGGGCCTTCACCGACAACAAAGCAGTCATATTGCTTTTGGACGGCTCTGAACTCGTCAAGATATTCGTCAAGATGCGGGCCGTACTTATAATGCTCTACACCGCAGGCAACGGGAATCGGGAAACCGTTGGGAAGTCCCGGTTCTTTCGAAATGAAGTTGATAACGTCCTCACGGAAACCGTCAACACCCATATCAAGCCAGAATCTTATTATGCTCTTGACTTCTTCACGAACTTTGGGGTTATCCATGTTGAGATCGGGCTGTTTCTTTGCGAAAACGTGGAGATAATATTCGTCGAGATTTTCGTTGTACTCCCAAGCACCGCCTTCAAAAGCCGAAAGCCAGTTGTTCGGGGGTCTTTTGCCCTTGCCTTTTCTCCATATGTAGTAATCGTGGTAGGGATTGTCAACACTCTTTGCACTCTCTTTGAACCATTCATGCTCGTCTGAAGTGTGATTGACAACAAGGTCCATGAATACTTTCATGCCTCTTTCGTGGGCGCTGTCAAGTATTTTCTTGAAGTCGTCGAGCGTACCGAACTCGGGATTTATACTCTTATAATCCGAGATGTCGTAGCCGTAGTCGGCATTCGGTGAGGGATAGATCGGTGAGAACCAAATTCCGTCAACACCGAGGCTCTGAATGTAATCGAGTTTGCTGTAAACTCCGGGAAGATCGCCTATGCCGTCACCGTTTGAGTCGCAGAAACTACGAGTCCAAATCTGATAGACGGACATTTCTTTGTACCATTTTTTATTCATATTCTTTCCTCCTGTTTTATTGTACGCACAAGTGTATGCTGTGCCGAACCGCCTGCCCGAAAACAACACCTTTGCGTACAGTATGTATCAAATTAATTATATCATTAGCTAAAACTCTTGGCAAGAGCAAAGAAAAAATAAGTTTAAGATATTTCAGAAAATTTATAAATTTGTTTGACAATGCGACTTTTATCTGATATAATAGCAGCGTGGATCAAGATGTTATCTCCACCTCGGCTCCCCACCGTGTAAAATTTAGGGGATTTTTTTAAGCTTAAAAGAGCCGTGTGGCTGTTTTAAGAGGAAAATAAAATATGCGGATATGGCGGAATAGGCAGACGCGTTAGATTCAGGTTCTAATCGGGGCAACTCGGTGCAGGTTCAACTCCTGTTATCCGCACCAAACAAAAAAGTCTTGTTTTTCAAGGCTTTTTTATTTTTTGTGGTTTGCTCTCGTAATTCGGCTTATTTCTCGTTTTGTGACATTTCTAACGGGATATCTGACAGCAGAGTGAACATTCGATATATTTGTATTATATCAGACAGATTCAGAGTGAATTTTCTTTGCGTTTTGATTAGCAAACACTCAGCTGATAAATAAAAAATCTAAATTTACGACGTCTGGAAGTTAAACTATATAATTTTCAAAAGTTCTTTATAAATACCCTTGACTTATGTACGAAATCATACTATAATTGCCGATGTACGATTTCGTACTTAGAAGGGGTAGTGCTATGGAAACTATAAATCAATCGGAAACCAGACGGTACAATCGCATAATATCCGAAATTGACGAAGTTTATCATGAAATAGCTGTCCGTCAAGGATTTTCGGACAGTGCGATGACGATTCTGTACTTGCTTTCGGATAATGACGGTAAATGCCGCCTTACCGATTTAATCAAATCATCGGGTGTCAGTAAGCAAACTATAAATTCGGCATTGCGAAAGCTGGAAAAAGATGAAATTGTCTATCTCGAACCGGCAGGTGGCAAATCAAAAAGAGTTTGCCTTACGGATAAAGGCTTTGCTATCACTCATGAAACGGTTGATAAGGTACTCAATATCGAAAAAACGATATATTCTTCTTGGTCAGCCGAGGAGTGGAAACTTTATGTAGAATTAACTGAGCGGTACTTGTTCCAGCTCAGAGAAAAAATGAAGGAGGTTTTGTAAATGAAAATTCAACTTTCGGATCATTTCGGCTATGGTAAACTGTTGCGTTTCACCTTGCCGACTATTATTATGATGATTTTCACTTCCGTTTACAGCGTTGTGGACGGCTTTTTTATCTCGAATTTTGTGGGAATAACACCTTTTGCGGCAATAAATCTCATCATGCCGTTTACGCAGATTCTCGGTTGTGTAGGCTTTATGTTCGGAGCAGGCGGCTGTGCGTTGGTTTCAGCTACCTTGGGAGAAAACAGGAAAGAAAAAGCTAATCAAATTTTTTCCATGTTGGTCTATATAACGCTCATATGCGGTGTTGTACTTGCGGTTTTGGGGATTGTTTTAATTGAGCCTATCGCTACGGCAATGGGTGCTGATGCGGAACTTCTCCCGTATTGCGTTACATACGGTCGTATTCTTTTGTTGATGCTCCCTGCATTCATGTTGCAGAATTTGTTCCAAAGCTTTTTGGTTACTGCGGAAAAGCCGACATTAGGTTTGATAATCACAGTCGGTGCGGGACTTACAAACATAGTGCTTGATGCACTGTTTATTATTGTCTTTAAATGGGGGCTTGTAGGTGCGGCAACGGCAACTATCATTGCTCAGTTTGTGGGCGGAGTTGTACCTTTTGTATATTTTGCGAGAAAGAATACAAGTCTGTTGAAACTCGGCAAATTTCATTGGGATTCAAAGGCATTGCTTTCTTCGTGTACAAACGGTTCGTCTGAATTGGTCAGCAATATCTCCATGTCTGTAGTTTCCATGTTGTACAATTATCAGCTCATGAAATTTTCAGGTGAAAACGGTGTTGCCGCATACGGTGCGGTAATGTATGTAGGATTTATTTTTGCCGCAGTATTCCTCGGGTACTCAATAGGAGCGGCACCGGTAATCGGATTCCACTACGGAGCAAAGAATCAAGATGAATTAAAAGGCTTGTTCAAGAAGAGCAATGTTTTAGTGGTGCTTGCCAGCGGAATATTGGCGTTACTTGCGTTTGTTCTTTCTGAGCCGCTAGCCAAGCTTTTTGTCGGAAACGATCCTGCCGTATTCGAGATGACTATAACAGCGTTCAAGTTTTATTCATTTGCCGTATTATTCAGCGGATTCAGCATTTTCGGTTCGGCTTTCTTTACCGCACTCAACAACGGTGTCGTATCAGCAGCCATTTCGTTCTTGAGGACTTTGCTGTTCCAGGTTGCAGGTGTGTTGATATTGCCGATATTCTTCGGCATAGACGGTGTTTGGTATTCGCTGTTTGTGGCTGAGATTTTTGCAACGCTGGTTACTTTCACGTTCTACGTCATCAAGCGAAAGCAATATAACTATTATTGATAACAACGTGTGATATTATGATTTACACCTGCAATGGGGACTCGTCCTTGTTGCAGGTGTTCTAACTTTTGGATTCTGCACAGTGGAAGGTTTGCCGTAAGCCGTCCTTGAACTTTCCGTCTGCTTGCGGACACCTTTTTTTCGGCAAGGCAAGGCATTCGATTTTAGTTTTTGCAACCTTTGAGTTTTTCTTGCTCTACGTTTCAGCAGTGGCGGCATCGGTTCGGCACTCCCGCTCACTCACGTTCGGGGAGTGCACGCCCCAATGCCGTGACAAATCGCACCCTCATCACAGTTCCGACCCACTTCTGCGACCGACCTCGCCGCCCTGCTGTCGCACCCCGGCACCCCACCCGTGCCTGCTCACTTCGTTCGCAAACGGCAACGCCGAGCGGTTAACCGCTCGGCGTTGCCTTATCTTCAAGTTTCACTTAACTTTAACATTCTTCACACTCGACCAATTGGAATAAAGCTTTACACTCTTTCCGTTGATCTTGACTGTCTTGAACGTTCTTACACGAACGTAGTATTTCTTGCCCGATTTGAGATTCTTTATTGTCGTTGAAGTTGTTCCTGTCTTACCCACTGTGACTGTCTTTGAACTCTTCATGTTGGATTTCAGACTATACTGAATCTCATAACCCGAAGTCTGTGTTGACTGTTTAGACCACTTTACGGTGAGCTGTTTCTTACCGGCTGTGAGCTTTGATACAGTTGTTCCCTTTGGAACTATTGTATATGTCAAAGTTTTTGTTCCGCTATAGTTACCCTTAAATGTAACGGTAACTGTATACTGTCCGACATTCTTGCAACCGGAAGAATATTTGACCGAATAGTCAGTTCCACTCTTAAGAGTCTTACCGTTGCTGTCCTTGACCGTAACGGTAGGCTTTTGAACTTTGCCGTTATAGACGAACGAAGTCTTTGAAAGGCTTATGGTCTTTATCTTAGCTATTGTAACAGTAGACTTGACGTTACCGCAAGTTGCACACTTTGTAACGGTTGAGCCGTTAGAAGTAAGTGTTGCTTTGGTCGTTATCGTCTTGTAGGTGTGACCTTTAGCCTTAACAGTAGCAGGTGCTTTAGTAACTGTTCCGCAGACTGAACACTTTGTTCCTGCTGTTGTGCCGTTCTTTGTGCAGGTTGGTGCTACGGCAGGGAGGGTGACAAGCTTGTGAGCGGTTGTGGGGATTTCCTCAAAATAATTCTCACCGCACGCACAAGCGTAAGTCATGATGCCCTTGTCTTTGCAAGTGGCGGCTTTGGTTACTATTGCTGTGTAAGAGTGTCCTTTAGCGGCTATGATTTCCTGCTTAACGATGACTTCGCCACAGACCGAACAATGCTTGCCCTCAGTTAAGCCTGTTTCGGTGCAAGTCGGGGTGACTGCGTTGTCGATTATTGCAGTGTGTCCTGTTGCGTATATCACTGTAACTTCCGTCTTTTCGCTACAAACTAAGCAATGTTTCGACTTTGAACCGCTTTCGGTACAAGTAGGTTGTGTGTCAATTGTCCACTCGGTTG
>CAYWDD010000101.1:0-6041 GCA_964456935.1 uncultured Faecalibacterium sp.
TAGCCGAATAAGAACAAAGATAATAAATATGCACTGTATAGGTACGAACGACCTGTACAGTGCATTTTGTTCTAATAGAAATTAGAATACTAAATATAATTGTTTGTTTTAGCAAGTTAGATTCTCGAAAGAACTTGAAAACTGATAAAATTAAAAGTCAGCACACCAAAATTTAGAACAAACTTCCCAAAGCCTCACTATTTAGAAATACAGAACATCTAACATCTAATGTCTAGCATCTAATATCTAGACTGGTGGGGGTGCCGATGCCGCCGCCCACTGCTTAAACTTAAAGTAATCGAAAAGCCAAAAGGCTGATGAAACTAAATCCGTTCTTTACAGCACAGCTTTAAGCTTGTCTAAATTCAGCTGCGAATGTTCGACTTCTCTCGAATATGCAACACAACACTTTATTATCTCATCTTCGGTTGCATTTTCGCTTAAAAGCGACGCCGCACAGCACACACTGAACACAGACAGTTTTATCGGAAAAATCACATTATTATCGAAAACAGCCGATGAAAAATATCTGTATAGATAATACTCAAAAAGACGCTTCAGCTCATTTTTGTTGGAATTAAGCTCAAACTTTGAACCGTAGTGTGAAAGTACAAGTTCGTTTGTTTCTAAGTCAAGTTTTTCAAGTGACTGTAAGATTTCAAGACAGTCAGATGAATATTCATGCTTTTCGGGTTTTGCTTTTTTGCTTATAAGCTTTTCCGTTTTTTCAAATAAATTGTCTTTGCCTATAAGTTTTTGAAAATCCCCTGCAAATTCCAAACATTCGTCAAATGCGGTTTCAAGATTTTCACTGCTTTTGACAATTTCGGAGATATGCTTTCTTGCCGCCATTACGGCAAAGTATGTTTCGGGATCTGTCGTATTCGGTGTCGGTAATATATCTTCATCTTCCGTCAGGTATTCGGGAAAATCACCGTCAAACAAAATCAGTTTTGCCGCTGTCGGGCATGAAACCGACAGTCCGAGTTCTTTGCGTCCTCCGAAATCTGTTTCAAATCTGGGATATCTTTCACAGGTACGACAAAGTGCCTGCTCACCGAGATATGAATATATCTCGCAAAGATTATCGTTATCGAGAAAAGGACATCTCCCCTCTTTCAAACGAAAAACATTATCTTCACCGTCAAAGTACATACAAGCTCTTAGTTTGTCGCCTATAGGTGATTTTTCATTTTCATAGCATTGCTTTGATTCATCATCTATAACGACCTGCCATGCGGCACAGCAAGTTTTTTCACATTCCCCTGCTATGCAATGAAACTTTTTATAATAGTCGGGATATTTTATCTTTATCATTTCGAAGTTGCTGTCTTTATCAGCTTTTTAATATCGTCCGATGAGAAATTGTACTTTTTATTGCAAAAATGGCAGCATACTTCCGTGTTTTCTTCTTCTGCCATTTCCTCCAAAGACACTATTCCCGTTCCTATAAGAGCGTTTTCCACACGCTGACGTGAACAGTTACAGCGATATTCGGGATTGGACGTATCCAAAACATCAAGTTTAAACGCCTTAAGGACGTGTCTGCAAATTTCATCGGGTGTCATTCCGCTTGAAAGCAAAGTCGTTACAGGCTCGATACCCTTTATACATCTTTCGACAGCCGTTATAGTGTCGTCAAGTGCCGTAGGCAAAAGCTGGATAAGAAATCCGCCTGCCGCTTTTATCGTTCTGTCACGGTCAACCAACACTCCCAAGGCACAAACTGTCGGTATCTGTTCGCTTGTAAAGAAGTACGAAGTGATGTCTTCGGCTATTTCGCCCGAAACTATCGGAACTTGACCTATATACGGTTCTTTCATTCCGAGATCTTTTATTACGGTAAGCTCACCGTCATTTCCCACTGCACCGCTTACGTCAAGCTTGCCTATTTTATTAAGCGGAAGTTCAACTGTCGGGTCTTGGATATATCCTCTGACGTTACCTTGCCAATCGGACACCGCCATTACTGTTCCGGCAGGTCCGCCGCCTTTCATTCTGAGTGTAACACTGCAATCTTCGTTTTTAAGTGCCGCACCCATAATACTTGCCGCTGTCAAAAGTCTGCCCAATGCAGCACTTGTGACGGGTGAAGTATTATGTATTGCTCTCATCTCTTCGACAATATCCGTTGAATCTATTGCCGTAACGGTCAAAGTTCCGTCAACGGAGATGCATCTGACTGATTTTCCCATGGTTATCTCTCCTGTTTTAATTATATCTGAATTTCGGTTTTTGGGTCACTGCCTTAACTTTAGCCTTTAAGACTGTTCAAAATCCCCTTGAAAAAGCCGTTGGTCTGCTTTACCTTTCGGCAAACGTAGACAGCTCTTTGCGTATCGGCTTTTACGTTCTCTTTTGTAAATTCTTCATAGACACCGACAATTTCGAACCCGTACTTCTTAAGCCATGGTTCAAGCTGTTCACGGTCATATATCACCTCGTCAAAGCTTTCTTCAAATCGGTCGTATTTACCGTTTTCATCGGGTGAAAAAATGTCGATATCTATATGTACACTGTCGGTTTCTTCATTCAGTGTGTTTTGCCACACACAGTAAACCTCGTCTAAGTCGTAGACAAAGGTATTGTTTGCAAGAACGTTTCTGTGCTTATATCGTGTGTTTACGTCGAAAACGAAAACTCCGCCTTTTTCCATGAAAAGTCCGACTTGCTTTATCGCCTTTCTGACACATTCCGAATCTGTAACATGGTTTATGCTGTCTAAAGCACAGACTGCACAGTTTATCGTTCCGTAAAGGTCAAGCTCTGCCATGTCCTGACACAAATAGAGTATATTTTTCTCTTTATCGTAACTCTTTTCCATAGCAAGACTTAACATTTCGGGTGAAATGTCAACACCGATCACGTCATAGCCTTTGTCACTGAAAAGTTCGCTGAGATTTCCCGTACCGCAAGCAAGGTCAAGCAAAATCCCCTCACTGACACCGTTTTCAGAGAGGAGATCCGTTATGTAGTCGCATCTTCTTGCGTATTCGGCATTATCGGTCAGCCAGTCATAAAAGACAGCAAGATTACCGTAAGCAGCCATATAGTTTACCTCTTATTCCTCGTTTGCATCAAGTCGTGAGAATACTATTTCGTATCCTCCTGCTCCGTACTGTAAGGATCTGTTTACACGGCTTATAGTTGCCGTTGATGCTCCGGTTTTTTCTACTATATCTTGATAATTGCTCTTTCCGTCAAGCATTTTCGCTACGACAGCTCTTTGAGATATCACTTTAAGCTCCGGTATAGTGCAAAGATCCGAGAAATACTTCTCGACTTCCTCTTTTGTTTGAAGAAGAAGAATCGTTTCGTACAAAAAGTTAAGGTTTTCGTCATTCAAGTTGCCCATTTCAGTTCCTCCGATAATTTAATTCGATTTAGAAATTGTTTTCTTCTGTTTGGTTTTATATGCTTTGTCAAGCTTTAATATTTTAACACATTCTATCGTAAAAGTAAAGGGTCAGAATATTGATTTTAATTTTACAATGATGTATAATATCGGTGAACTACATATTAGGAGGAATATAATACATGAAAATTTTGTACATCATTCTCATTCTTGCGGCAGTATATTTACTGCTTGACCTCTTACTGGGATTCGGATTCTTCTTTTTCGCACTCGGTTCGAAAAAGAGAGAAGACCCGAAAGTACCGTGTAAAGGTTCTTTATTTGAGAGAAATGCAGACAATATCAATCTCATCAACGGCTACAAGTGGTTTGACGAAACCGTGCATGACGAATTGGTCATCCCCTCTCACGAAAAAGGAAAGCATCTTCACGGTCAATACTTCGAGGGTGACGGTGAAAAATGGGCGATAGTAATACACGGCTGGACAAACATCAACCGTGAAATGTCAAGTTACGGCATGGAGTACCACAAAAGAGGATATAGTGTAATTCTCCCCGACTTGAGAGGTCACGGCAACAGCGAAACAAAATGGGTTTCTATGGGCTGGCTTGACAGACTTGACATAGTTGACTGGATAAATTATATCGTAAAAAATCACCCCAATGCACAGATAGTTATCCACGGTGTTTCAATGGGCGGTGCAACGACGATGATGACAACAGGCGAAAACTTGCCGAAAAACGTTGTATGCGCAATCGAGGACTGCGGTTTCTGCGGTGTATATGAGATATTTGAAGATCAGTCAAGAAGAAAGTATCACGTTCCCCCGTTCATTTCGATGCCTGCGGCAAGCTTTGTCAACTTCCTTTTCAACGGTTTCAGATTCAAGCAAGGCTCTGCGATAAAACAGCTTAAAAAGTCAAAAACTCCGACGCTTTTCATGCACGGAGATAAAGACGATTTCGTTTTGTTTGAAAATCTTGATAAGGTATACAATGCGTGTGCGGCGGAAAAGGAAAAATATGTCATTCACGGTGCGGAACACGCTGTATCTTCGCACTGGTTCCATGAGGAATACTGGAACAGAGTAGATGAATTCCTTGCAAAGCACGTTAAGAGCGAACAGTATAAAAACTAAGTTAATATAAGATTAAGTAATCCGACTTCTCTGTAAAGGGAGGTCGGATTTTTTGGGGGTTGGGTAGAGCGGGTGGGGTGCCGGGGCGGAGGGGCGGCGAACGTCGGACGGCGGGCGAACAGCCGAAAGTCAGAAAAACCTAAAAGCGGATATATTCGGGTGCGGGTGTCCCGCCGCAATTTGCCGGCTTCGTTCATAAATCGCATATGAAAAGGTGCAACACAGGTCAGCCCTGCATTGCACCTCTTATATTTATTCTTTAGGTTCGTATTCAAACACCGGCATATATTCAAGCTTGAACAGATTCATTTTATGCATTCTGTCGATCTTCTGCTTGGTTTCTTCGTCCTCGCATATTCCGGTTCTGATATATTTGTCAAGCACCGCATAGGTGAAACCGAGATTGTCCTCATCGGTTTTTCCGCAAAGGCCGTCAATCGGTGTCTTTTCAATAAGCACTTCGGGAAGTCCGAGAGCTTTTCCTATAGCCTTGACCTCCTGCACAGTGAATTTTGACAAAGGACTGAAGTCACCTGCGTTGTCACCGTATCTTGTCGAATAGCCTACCCAGTCCTCGGAAAGGTTGCAAGTATTTGCAACACGTCCGTTGACAGACTGACTTACAGCATATAAAGCGGACATTCTGAGTCTTGGCGGAAGATTGTTTTTCGTCTGAACACTGAGCTGCCCCAACGCTTTTTCGACTTCCGATGAAAGAGCGTCATAGCTTGACTTAATGTTGACGGTGACGTTCTCAATCTGCAAGTGATCGACAAGCATCTGAGCCATGTCGATATCATGCTGAACACCGTTTGGCATAAGTACGCCCCACACTCTGTCTTTGCCCAAAGCCTCAACGCACAGTGCCGCAACAACGGAGCTGTCCTTACCACCGGAAATTCCGACAACGGCATTACAGCCTTTACCGTTTTCATCAAACCATGTTCTTATCCATTCGACTATATCATCTTTTACCTTAAGTGCATCAAATGACATTTAAAACACGTCCCCTTATTTATTCTTGAGCGTAACGTCGTGATAACCGCCCTCAACGATGCTTGTTGCGGATACAACGGTCATTTTAGCGTTCTTTTGAAGTTCGGGAATTGAAAGCACACCGCAGTTGCACATCGTTGACTTAACCTTATAAAGGCTCTTTTCAACGTTGTCATGAAGTGAACCTGCATATGTGACGTACGAGTCAACACCTTCTTCAAATGAAAGCTTTGACTTACCGCCAAGGTCGTATCTCTGCCAGTTTCTGGCTCTGTTTGAACCTTCGCCCCAATATTCCTTAACGTATGTGCCGTTGATGTTGATTTTCGGTGTCGGGCTTTCGTCAAATCTTGCAAAGTAACGACCGAGCATCATAAAGTCCGCACCCATTGCAAGAGCGAGAGTCATGTGATAGTCGTGAACTATACCGCCGTCGGAACAAACGGGAATATAGATACCTGTCTTTTCGTAGTATTCATCACGAGCCTTTGAAACTTCGATAAGAGCCGTTGCCTGTCCTCTGCCTATACCCTTTGTTTCACGGGTGATAC
>CAYWDD010000102.1:0-6016 GCA_964456935.1 uncultured Faecalibacterium sp.
AGACAGCATAAGCGTTCAAACCGTGAATCTCTTGACTGTGCTTTGGCATTGCAGGAGCTTGAAAGAATGAATGTTGACAACATCATTACATTCGACGCTCACGACCCCAGAGTACAGAACGCTGTTCCGCTTTTAGGTTTTGAAAGTGTACAGCCTGCATATCAGCTTGTAAAAGCTTTGGTTAAGAATATACCCGACCTTAAGCTTGACCACGATCATCTTATGTGCATTTCACCCGATGAGGGCGGTATGGGCAGATGCGTTTATCTTGCAACCGTTTTGGGTATAGAGCTTGGTATGTTCTATAAGAGAAGAGATTATTCGAAAATCGTCAACGGCAGAAACCCGATAATCGCTCACCAGTTCCTCGGTGACAACGTTGAGGGCAAGGACGTTATCATCATCGACGACATGATTTCAAGCGGCGAGAGTATGATAGAAGTAGCAACAAAGCTCAAAGCTCTTAAAGCTAAGAGAATCTTTGTCGGCTGTTCGTTCGGTCTTTTTTGTAACGGACTTGAGGCATTTGACAAGGCATATGAGGACGGCATAATCGACAAGGTATTCACAACGAACCTTATCTATCAGTCAAAAGAACTACTTGAAAGACCGTGGTATGCATCAATCGAAATGTCAAAGTACATCTCATATCTTATCGACACTATCAATCATGATATGTCAGTTAGCAAACTTCTTGATCCGTCTGAGAAAATCAAAACCTATATCGAGAAGTACGGCTGTAAATAAAACTGTAAAAGTGCTGCGGATAAGTTCCGCAGCACTTTAAAAATAACAAGGAGGAAATATTATGTCAAGAATTATCACTATAAGCCGTGAATTCGGCAGTGGAGGACGTGAACTCGGAAAACGCTTGGCAGATGCATTGGGCGTTCCGTGTTATGATCACCGCATAATCGAAATGGTTGCGGAAAACAAGAACATGAGCAAGGAATATGTTGCGGAAATGTCGGAAAAATATCTTCGCAGCTTTTATCCTACGACTATAGGCAACAGCTTTTCCATGCCTATCGGATTTGTGGATCAGTCGGTACAGGTGGCTGTCGAGGAACATAACATCATCAGACAGCTTGCGGACAAAGGTCCGTGTGTAATAGTCGGACGTGCCGCAAACTCGGTGCTTGAGGATAAGAAACCGTTCAATATTTTCGTGTATGCAGACAGCGAATCTAAAATCAAAAGATGTCACGCAAGAGAAAAAGAGGGCGAAAACTTAAGCGATAAAGAGATTTTGCGTACCTGTAAAAAAATCGACAAGCAACGTCGCACATATCATGAAATGTATTCTACTAAAGCGTGGGGCGACCCGTCGGGATATGAGCTTTGCATAAACACTTCAGGCTGTGAGATGAAAAATCTCATTCCGTCAATCGTGTCTTATGTCAACGCTTGGTTTGAAAATTGCGAGAAATAAACATTCGGGAGCAAGAAATGAAAGAACAAAGAAGTAATCTTAAAAAATACATAATTCCGGCAATGATAAGCAATGCCGCATTCTTCCTTTTGACAATAGTTGACGGCATTTTTGTCGGAAACGGCGTCGGTACAGATGCGCTCGGTGCGGTCAATGTCGCTTATCCTTATGTCATGATAGTCGGTGCTATAGCGGCACTTTTCACTATCGGCGGTGTAGCCGTTGCCGCTGTCAGACTGGGCAGGGGAGATGACGAGGGTGCAAATCAGGCTTTCATGCACTCTGCCGTTATTACGCTTGTCGTGTTTTCGATTTTGACAGTTGTCGGTCTGTGCTTTTCGGAGAATATAGCTATACTCCTCGGTGCTAACGATACATATATCGAAATGGTGTCCGACTATATCTTTTGGTATTCGGTGTTTCTTCTTCCTGCCGGCTTTTATACTTGCTTTGCGGGATTCAGCAGAAATGACGGCAGACCTAAGCTTGCAACTGTTGCGGCTCTTGCGTGCACAGCCGCAAACATTTTCGGTGACTGGTTGTTGGTTTATCCGTTTAAAATGGGCATTTCGGGCGCTGCAATTGCGACAGGCGCATCTCAGGTTTTTTCTGTATTGATATTGCTTACTCACTTCCTTAAGAAGAAAGGTAAGCTCCATTTCTGCAAATTCAAAGTGGATATGTCACTGTTTAAGAAGATAATCATAAGAGGACTTCCCGAAATGGTGTCACAGTTCGGTGCACCTATCACTACTACTTCCATGAATCGAGTTCTTATCGGAATAAGTGACCCTCATGTCAATGCTTATTCGGTCATCAGCTATGTCGGTTCGCTCTTTGCATCTCTTATGTACGGTCTTTCAATGGGCATTCAGCCCTTGTTCGGACAAAGCTACGGTGCAAAGGACGATAAGAGCCTTAAATATTACCTTTCGACCGGCTTAAAGCTCGGAGCGATAGGTGGAGTTTGTGCTTTCGTCATAACGTTCCTCATGGGTCGTCCGTCATGCATTCTTTTCGGTACGAACGAGGCGGCGGTTGAAATAGTAGTCAGTGCGATGCCGAAGTATTGTCTGAATTTTGTTTTCGCTACGGCAAGCGCTTTGATAGCTTCATATCTTTTCTCTACAAAGAGAACAAAGTATGCCGTCACGCTTAATGTTTGCAGAAGTCTTGTATTAAACTTCCTTTGCATAAGCTTTCTGCCGCTTATTTTCGGTGAAAATTTTGTTTGGTACACCGTAGCGGTCGCTGAATTTATATGTCTTATAATAGCCGTCGTCCTTTGGAGATTTTCCGAAAGAAACGGAATAGAATACAAATAAATCTGTATCATATAATACTGATTTTTCGCAATAAGCGTATCTTGGTTCACTTTTATGCCTAAAGCACACACCTGAGTGTGCAGAAAATGTATTCCGTTTCGTTATGACATGCATTACAAATCTGAAGTTTACATTTGACTAAAATCGGTTTATAATGTTCTACAATATTTGAAATGCGATGAAGATATTAAGCTTTTTCACAAGTTCTTTCAGAGAGTCGGCGGTTGGTGTGAGCCGATAGACGAATGTTAAAGCTGCCTCGTATCCGAGCAGGACTCCCTAACCGTTTCGACTGCATAAGGAGTCACGGCAAGCACCGTTATCATAGCTTAGGATTTGTTTGAATCCGAAGAGTGGCCTATTTCGGCAATGTGGGTGGTACCACGGTAACATAGTTTATCGTCCCTGAAGCACTTAAGGTGTTTCAGGGATTTTTATTTTTTCACAAAGGAGCAACATCATGAAAAAAATCAACATTTCAGACGTTACGATCAGAGAATGTGCAACATCGGTTGAGCATACGCTCAGCTTTAAAGAAAAGCTTGAAACGGCTAAAATGCTCGACAGACTAAACTGCGATAGCATAGAAATGCCCGAAATTAAAAATACAGCAACAGATACACTTCTTATCAAGACAGTCGCAACACTTATAAAAAACAGTGAAATCTTAGTTCCCGTAGGATATGAAACTTCCTCGGTCGAAATAGCATGGAACAGCGTAAAAGATGCAAAAAGACCGGCTCTTAAGGTCAGCGTTCCTATGTCGGCTGTCCAAATGGAATATAAGTGCGGCAAAAAGCCGAACGTCGTTATGCAGATGATAAAAGACCTCGTTTCAGAGTGTAAGAAGTACACCGACAATATCGAGTTTTCGGCAGAAGATTCCGTAAGAGCAGAGAAAGACTTCCTCTATACGGCAGTGAACACGGCTATAGAATCGGGCGCATCAAGAGTCAACTTCTGTGACAGCGAGGGTGCAATGCTCCCGTCGGAGGTGTCCGAATTTTTCACGGACGTATTTGAAAATGTGACGGCTTTAAAGAATATCCCCGTTTCGTTTGAAATGTCCGATAAGCTCGGAGTTGCAACAGCAGGTGTACTTTCCGCTGTTTCGACAGGTGTCACTCAAATTAAGACAGCGGCAGAACTTTTCAGCTTGCCGAGTATAGTCGGAGTTATGAATATCATCGGCAGCAGAGGTGACGCTTTGGAAATAGAAAGCGGCATCTATACGACCGAGATATCGAGAGTTACAGGACAAATAAACAGAATAGTAAACGCAGTAAAGAGCGAAACCTCACCCTTTGAAAACGGTGTAAATGACTCAGATGATACACTTACACTCGATAAAAACGACGATATAGCCGCTGTTATAAACGCAGTTAAAAAGATAGGCTACGATCTTTCAGCTGAAGATAACGCAAATGTCTATGAGGCATTCAAGCGTGTAGCACAGAAGAAAGACTTCGTAGGCACAAAGGAGCTTGAGGCTATAGTAGCATCGTCCGCTTTACAAGTTCCGCCCACATATAAGATAGTAAGCTACGTCATAAACAGCGGCAACGTGATCACCGCTACGGCAAACATAGCGTTGACAAAGAACGACGCTCCAATAAGCGGGGTCAGTGTAGGTGACGGTCCGATCGATGCCGCATTTCTTGCAATAGAAAAGATAATCGGACACCACTATGAGCTTGACGATTTCCAGATAAGAGCAGTCACCGAGGGTACGGAGGCTATGGGTTCATCTCTCGTAAAACTTCGTTCTTCAAGCGGAAAACTCTATTCCGGAACGGGAATATCGACCGACGTTATCGGTGCGAGCATTCGTGCTTACGTCAGCGCACTCAACAAGATAGCATACGAGGAGGAATAAAAATTGAAATTAGCGTTTTCAACTAAATTCCATAAAAATAAAAGCTTTACCGATTTTCTCACACTTGCCGAGGAACTGAAATTCGGTGCGATAGAAATTCATAATGTACAAGCGGAGTGTTTCAAGGGGAAAAATTCGCCTTTTAACCCCGACATGGCATCAATAACCAAGAGGACGTTGATAAACGAGTCAAAGGCGATAGCCTGTATCGATTCCGACTGTGACATTGCCGATAAAAACGCTCAGGAAGAAAATTTGAGAAAAATCGAAACTGCGATAAACGTTGCGGCAAATATAAATGTCGGGTACGTTAAAGTCACAGCGTCCGACAAGTTTGAGGGTGGCTTTGAATATGTCAAGGAATTTTTATCAGATGCACTCAAAATGTGTGAAGAAAAGAACGTTGTTCTCCTTGTCGAAACTGCGGGAATGTTCAGCGACACCGACAAACTGTGCGAGCTTTTGAACTTCTTTGCAAGCGACTGCATAGGTGCTGACTGGAATATGTACGAAACGTATTTCAAAAGCGGCGAGGACTCGGAACACACGATAAAAAATCTCGGTGCATATGTTAAGCTTGTTCATATCACAGATGCCGAGGAATACGGCAAAAGAACACTGATAGGCGAGGGCAAGATACCGTTTAAGGAAATGATGAATGCCCTGCGTTCGATAAACTATGACGGATATATCTGTATCGAATGGGACACAAACTGGATTGACGGTGTAGACGACCTTGAAGTTATCCTCACTCACTTTGAAAGCTATATGGAGGCATATAACAGCCAAAGTAAGGACAAGAAGTATTACTATAACAAGGCACACACCGGAAAGTTCGTCTGGAAAAAAGAAGAACTTATAGATAAGACATTTTCACAGGTGCTTGACACAATGGTCGAGGAATTTCCCGATCAGATCGCATTTAAATATACAACGCTTGATTATACAAGAACATATTCGCAGTTCAGAGATGACGTTGACACTTTCGCAAGATCGCTTATCGCAATGGGCGTTAAAGCCGGCACTCATGTCGCTATGTGGGCAACTAACATACCCCAGTGGTACATAGCATTTTGGGCGGCAACAAAGATAGGTGCTGTTTTAGTCACGGTCAATACTGCATATAAAATACACGAGGCGGAGTATCTTCTCAGGCAGTCCGATACCCATACGCTTATCATGATAAAAGGCTATCGTGATTCGCATTATGACGAGATAATGGCAGAGCTTTGCCCCGAGCTTAAAAACACAAAATCGGGCGATAAGCTCCATTCAAAGAAACTTCCTTTCCTTAGAAACATTATTACAGTCGGTTTTGAACATGAGGGTTGTATGACATGGGAACAGGCAATCGAAAAGTCCTCTCAAGTTCCTGTTGAAGAA
>CAYWDD010000103.1:0-5948 GCA_964456935.1 uncultured Faecalibacterium sp.
AAGACACCGCCCTTTCACGGCGGTAACACGAGTTCGATTCTCGTCCGGGTCACCACAAAGACTGTTGCAAATCAATTGGTTTGCAACAGTTTTTTGCGTTCAGGCGGTGGGGGGCTTGGTTTATACCGCCTCTGCCAAAACCTTAACACTTGCTTAACAGCAAAACAGTATTTGTCTGCTAAACTGAAATTATTATTAAAAAGTATTTGCTCAAATTATAGCTTTTTGCTTTTATATATGCTATAATTAACTGTAATTGCGTATTTAATCGAATATTCGGAGGGATAAACATGAAGAAAATTTTAGTCACAGTCGTTGCGCTCACAATGCTTTTGAGTTGTTTCCTGCTCGGCTGCGGAAAAGACGACGGCAGGGCAAGAGTCGATATCTCAGCATCAAGCCTTTCAAAAGCCGACCTCGATGACCTTGACGGTTATGCCGAGAAAAACGGATTCCAAAGTGCGAAATATGACGAGAAGAAAGGCATAATATCCGTTGAAATAGATGAGGACGATTATGATATTCTTATGTATAAGTTGGGTGTTGCGGTAATAGAAAACGTCTACGGGCTTATGAATTCCGATACGGATTATCCTTACATAAAGAATATCGAAAGAAATAAAGACTTCAGTGAAATGAAAATAGATGTTGTTAAATCCGACTATGAGAAAGATTCAACGAGTTCATTCATGGTAGAACTTGTCGGTCAAAGTTGCCTTGTATATCAAAGCTATACGGAAAACGACATAAAGGATCAGAAATGCACGGTAATTATCAGAGATGCGGACACGAAAGAAGTCTTGCTTAAGCAGGTGTTCGATCAATCGGAAAACTAAACGGGAGAACAGTTATGGCAAAGCTATATTTCAGATACGGGGCTATGGGTTCAAGCAAAACCGCCAATGCCCTCATGGTCAAGTATAACTATGAAGAAAGAGGACAGAAGGTAATCATCGCAAAACCTGCCGTTGATACAAGAAACGGAACGCACAGAATATATTCACGGTGCGGACTTGAAAGCGAATGTGTGCTTTTTCATGAGATAGACCTCGAAGAAGTCAAAAAGGTCGATTGTCTTATCGTTGATGAGGCTCAGTTCCTCACAAAAGAGGAAGTCGAAACCTTAGTTCATATAGTTGATGACCTTAATGTACCCGTGGTATGCTACGGGCTCAGAGCCGACTTCAAAGGCGACCTTTTTCCGGGCAGTCAGTGGTTGCTTGCATGGGCGGACACTATAGAGGAAGTCAAAACCATTTGCTGGTGCGGAAAGAAAGCAATATGGAATGCACGTTTTGATGAAAACGGAATAATAAAACACGGTGAGCAGGTCGTACTGGGAGCTAACGAAAAATACACTTCACTTTGCCGAAAGCATTGGAGAGAGGGCAACCTCGGTCCTAACTTCGGTCAAGCATAATAAACTGAATAAAGGAATGATAAGATTATGGCTTTTATAGAATTCAGAGATGTATACAAAAAATATAAAATGGGCGAGATTTCCATAAATGCCGCCGACGGTGTAAGCTTTGACATAGAGCAGGGCGAGTTTTGCATTATCCTCGGTGCATCGGGTGCAGGTAAAACGACAGTCCTCAATATGCTTGGCGGTATGGACGAGTGTAACGACGGCAGAATAAGAGTTGACGGAGAACTGATAACCTCTTTTGACGAGAAAAGACTTGTCGAATACAGACGTTGCGACGTCGGATTCGTTTTCCAGTTTTATAATCTTGTTCAAAATCTTACGGCACTTGAAAATGTCGAGCTTGCAACACAGCTTACCCCCAGAAGTGTAGACCCCGCAAGAATGCTCACAAAGGTGGGACTTGCCGACAGATGCAATAACTTCCCGTCACAGCTTTCGGGCGGTGAACAGCAGAGAGTTTCAATTGCAAGAGCGTTGGCTAAGAATCCGAAGATACTTCTTTGTGATGAACCGACAGGTGCATTGGACTATAATACAGGTAAACAGATATTGAAACTTTTGCAGGATACTTGTCATGAAACGGGAATGACAGTCGTACTTATAACGCATAACCAAGCTCTCGCACCTATGGCGGACAAAATAATTACCATGAGAAGCGGCAGAGTAACACAGATCGCAGTTAACGACACACCGCTTTCGGTCGATAAAATAGAGTGGTAAAAATCAAAATCCGCCGAAAGGAGGGCGAAAGATGAAAACCGAAAAAAAGGCTAAGGCAAAGCCCGATAAGAAGTCGAAAACGGTTGCAAAGAATAAAAACACTGCCGATAAAAAGGCAAGGGTGAATTTCAAAATAGATTTTAACTTCAAACGTGACGTAAACCCCATGCTTATGCGTGAAACGGGCAGAACGATTGAAAAATCTCTTTACAGATTCATCTCGATAATAGCTATCGTTGCACTCGGAATCAGCTTTTTTGCAGGTATGAATGCAACTGCTCCCGACATGATAGAAACAGCACGGGAGTATTACGCTCAAACGAACTTAATGGATATCTCGGTTCAGTCAACTGTCGGACTTACAGATGATGACGTTTCCGCAATAGCCGCCATTCAAGGGGTACAAAATGCGGTCGGTATCAAAACGGTTGACGGATTTCTTAAAATCGGAGATGAGAGAATCTCCGATATAGACGGCTCTGCGTACACGGTAAAGGCTATATCGCTTAACATAACCGATGCCTATAACTATCAAGTCAACGGTGAAAACAAACCGTCATACATGAACAGAGTTACTTTACTTGAAGGTACATGGCCTACTGCGACAAACGAATGTCTTGTCGATGAAAGCCAGCTTTCAACTCCCGACGGATTCGAAATAGGACAGACTATCGCCCTTGAATCGGACGGAAACGATATAGCAAGTAAGCTCAACACGACGGAATATAAAATCGTCGGAATAATCAGAAGTCCGCTTTATGTTTCATATGAAAGAGGGTACACCTCGGTCGGCAGCGGTAAACTCGGAACGTTTATCTATATTCCGCAGGAATGCTTTACACTCAGCTATTACACAAGCGTTGCGGTAAAGCTTGCCCAAAGCGGAAACTTTGATGCGTACACGAAAGCATATGACAATTATGTAAATCAGTACAAAGCACTCATAGAGAACATAGCTCAGGAAAAACTTGCTCCCAGAGTGCAGGCTCTCAGAAGTGAATATACTGTTAAAGTAAACGACGGTAAAGCCGAATACGAAAAGAAACGCAGTGAAGTAGAGGCAGAAGTTCAAGCGGCAAAAGAAAAGGTCGAACAGGTAAAGTATTACGCTGTTTACGGTGACGAACTTGTCAAACAGTATAAAGAAGAATACAATGCAGCCGCAACAGATGCCGATACTCAGATAAGCATGGCAAAGCTTGAACAAACCACACAGTATAAGCAGTGGGAAGAGGCAAATAAACAGTACGAGCAAGTCAATGCGGCAATAGAGCAATATGCCGACGCCGAAACACAGTATAACAACGCTTACACAACTTGGAGCGTTGCAAATAACACCGTTCAGACATCGCTTTCAACCGTGCAGTCACTTGAAAGTGCCGTTAAGACGGGCAGAAGTGCTATAGACCAGCTTGAAAACAACCAAAGCTTTTCGGCAGAGGACGTTATAGCAAATCTCAAAGCATCGGGATTTGACAGTGAGGAGATACAAAACCTGATAGCCGACATAAGAAACTTTACGGCTGTCGGTTCAGCTCAGGAAATAGCCGCCTATATGGAACCCGAACTGCAAAGCTTGGAGGCAAAGCTTGCAGCATCAAAAGCCGGACTCACAGCGGCACAGGCTCTCTTAAAGCAGAGAGAAGAAAGCCTTAACGAGGCTAAAGCACTTGTAGATAAGCTGAACGCTTTAAAAGAACAGCTCAAAACCGCAAAAGCGACTCTCGACAGTGCCGAACAAGCTTTGAATGAGGCTAAAAGTCAGATAGAGTCGGGCGAACAGGAGGCACTTACAAAGCTCCTTGAAAAGAAAAACGACATAACAAATCTTGAAGTTCAAGTTTCTCTTGCAAAAGAAAAAGTTGACGGAATAGATGCGGAATACGATGCAAAGGTAACACAGATATACGAAGAACTCGATAAGGCGAAATACACGCTTGATGAGGGTGAATCGCTCCTTGCAAGCCTTGATACCGCTAAATGGTATGTAAATCCAAGACAGGACGCTGTTATGGGTTATGAAGAATACGAACAAAACTCAAACAGAATGAGTGCCTTGTCAAGAGTGTTCCCGTGGATATTCTTCCTTGTTGCGGCTATGGTCAGCCTTAATACTATGGCAAGAATGGTCGAAGAGGACAGAACGCAGATAGGCACATTAAAGGCACTCGGCTTTGAAAATAAGCAGATAATGATAAAGTACCTCGTGTATGCATTTTCGGCAAGTTTCCTCGGTTCGATAATAGGAACTGTGATAGGATTCTGGCTGTTCCCGACAGCTATAACCAAAGCCTACTCCATACTATACGACCTTCCGGACGTCACGATAAAATACCGTGTCGGATATGCGATCTTGGGTACGTTGATAGCGGTCGGTTCAACAGTTGTCGCCTCATACTTTGCGGTCAACAAGAGCCTTAAGACCGAGGCATCGGCACTCATGCGACCCGAAGCCCCGAAAGCAGGTTCGAGAATATTCCTTGAAAAGTACGAAAAGTTTTGGTCAAGCCTTAACTTCTCATCGAAGGTCACATTCAGAAATGTTTTCAGAAACAGAAAGCGTTTCATCATGGCTATAGCAGGCGTTGCCGGCTGTACCGCACTTTTGGTTGCCGGATTCGGTTTGAGCGACTCTATAGGTTCTGTTCTGACGAATCAGTTCGAAAACGCAGACAGCGTTTGCAAATATGATATCCAAATCGTACTTAAAAACGAACAGGACGCAAACAGTGAGATACTTAACACGATAAAATCAAGGCAGGAGATCTCCAATGCCTCGATGACTTCCATGAAAGTACTCAGAGCGACAAGCGAAAAAGCAAAGTCCGACATGGAGATAAACCTTGTCATTCCGCAGCAACCGAGTGAGCTTAACACATATGTAAAGCTTGAGCCGAAGAACGGCAGAGGTTACTACACTCTCGGTGACAAGGGCTGTATTATCACAAACAAGCTTGCAAGCAAGCTTAAAATTTCCGTAGGCGATCAGATAATCCTTGAGAGGGACAGCGGTGACGTTGCGGTTACAGTTACGGGTATAGTCAAAAACTATACTTTCCATTATGTTTACATTTCACCGACAGCTTATCAAACGCTGTTCGGAGAAAACGTGACATACAACTACGTTACGGCTATTTTGGCGGACGGTGTTACGAATGAACAGAGAGTCAATCTTTCGGAAGAACTGATGAGAAAGAACGACATCAATGCCGTAGCATTTACGTCACAGACGATAGAAAGCCTTAACAACATCATGAACAGCCTTAACTATGTCGTGCTTATAATAGTTATTGCGGCAGCATTGCTTGCATTCATCGTTCTTTACAATCTTTCGAATATCAACATTAACGAGAGGTATAAAGAGATCGCAACGCTTAAGGTTTTAGGTTTCAACAAGAATGAAGTTTCGGCTTACATTTCACATGAAAACTGGATACTTACGGTTTTGGGAACTGTTATCGGGCTGATACTCGGAATACCGCTGCACAGGTTGGTGATTTCAATAGCCGAAGTCGATATTGTTCGATTCGGCAGAATGATAAGTCCGCTTTCATTCCTTTACGCACTCTTGCTTTCGTTCCTTTTCACGGCATTTGTAAATCTCGTCATGAGAAGGCATCTTAAGAAGATCAACATGGTTGAATCACTTAAATCAGTCGAATAATCATAACGGGGCATCTTTACGGTGTCCCGTTGGTTTTTGCAGCCCTTCTGCTCACTGCGTTCGCAAAGGGCAAAATACAAGATTATTGTTCTGACTTTTGATTTAGCTTACAGTGGAAAGCTGACCCCTCTGTCG
>CAYWDD010000104.1:0-5943 GCA_964456935.1 uncultured Faecalibacterium sp.
CCCTATCCTGACCGACAGCGGCGGATTCCAAGTCTTTTCTTTGGCGAAACTTCGCAATATCAAAGAAGAGGGCGTCTACTTTTCTTCACATATAGACGGAAGAAAAATATTCATGGGACCCGAAGAAAGTATGCGTATTCAGTCAAACCTCGGCTCGACTATAGCTATGGCTTTTGATGAATGTGTCGAGAATCCCGCAAAGTACGAGTACTCAAAGCAGTCGTGTGAAAGAACGGTTCGCTGGCTTTATCGCTGTAAGCAGGAGCATGACAGACTCAACGCTTTACCCGATGCGGTCAACCCGAATCAGCTGCTTTTCGGAATAAATCAGGGCTGTACATTTGACGATTTGAGAATTGCTCATATGAAAGAGATAGCAAAGCTTGATCTTGACGGCTACGCAATCGGAGGTCTTGCAGTCGGAGAACCGAAAGAGGATATGTATCGCATAATATCGGCAGTCGAACCGTATATGCCGCAGGATAAGCCCAGATACCTCATGGGTGTCGGTACACCGGGAAACATCATCGAAGGAGTCAGCAGGGGAGTTGACCTGTTTGACTGCGTAATGCCAAGCCGTAACGCAAGACACGGACACCTTTTCACATGGCACGGAATCATAAATCTCAACAACGCAAAATATGCACTCGATGAGTCACCGATAGATGAAGAATGCGACTGTCCGACCTGCCGAAACTTCTCAAGAGCCTATGTTAAGCACTTGCTTAAAAGCAAGGAAATGCTCGGAATGCGACTTGCCGTTATACACAATTTGCATTTTTACAACACTCTTATGGAAAAAATAAGAGAGGCGATAGATGAAGACCGCTTTGATGAGTTTAAGAATAAATATGTTGATTTGCTCGACACAAGAATATAATTTGCAGCCTAAAGGAACGAAATTTATCTAAAAATTAGATATTTTTAATGAATTATTCATAGATAAAACACTTTTTCTATTGAATATCAAATTACTTTTCTGTATAATGGTTTCATTATGTATATTTATCGGAGGTAACCAAATGTACTTTAACTTTTTAGAGGCAACAACAAATGCGGGCAGCAGCAACTACACTATGCTTATCATGTTGGTTGTTATGTTTGCTCTTATGTATTTCCTTATGCTCAGACCCCAGAAGAAACGTCAGAAGGAAGAGCAGGAAATGAGAGATAACGTTCAGGTCGGTGACGAGATCGTAACTATCGGCGGTATCTGCGGCAGAGTTATCACTGTCAAGGACGATGATACCATCGTTATCGAAACAGGCGCTGACAGAGCAAAGCTCAGATTCAAGAAGTGGTCTATTCAGCAGAATATCACCGCTACGGACAAGCTTGCTGCGGAAAGAGCAGCCGCAAAAGAGGCAGCCGAAAAAGCAAAAGCTGAGAAAAAGGCTGCAAAGTCAAAGAAAGACTGATATAACGTTTAACACGATCCCCACCGAATGCGGTGGGGATTTTAGCTTGTGCAACCCATAAAAAATAATAATTTATTGATAAACAGTTGACCTTATTGAAAAAATATTATAAAATGTATAATGAATTTTTACGGTTTGTAAAGCCGTTGCGAGGTGACTAAATGAAAGGCAATAAGGAAAACGCACGTTTCAAAGCTTTAAATATAGCCTCTGCGGTATGTTTTCTTGCAGCCATTTTGCTCGTTATTGCACTTCGAATAATGCAGACAGACAGCGTTTCTCAGTGGTACGGTAAATACACCGATTCGCTGATGAGATTTGAACAGAATATAGAAAATATGGATAATCGCTGGCTTGCGGTACTTGTCATTGAACTTAACTTTATCATCAAAGCGATAATACCGTGGCTTCCGATATCCTTTTTGTGCGTTATTTCCGGTGTTATGTTTAAGTGGTACATCGCAATACCGATAAATTTAATAGGTCTTGCCATGCTGTTTACTGTGAAGTATTATTGGGGAAAACAGCTCGGCGGAGGAAATGTCCATAAATTTATTACAAGGTACGAAAAAGTGTACGACATAATCAAAAACGACAAAGTAGGACGACCGCTCGTGCTTTTCGGTGCAAGACTTATCCCCTGCGTACCGATAAACTCGATAAGCCAAATATACGGTGCGGTCAATTATGAATATTGGAAATATATGCTTATTTCGCTTGCGGGATTTTCGTATAAACTGTTTTCATACACCATAATCGGTAGAAACGTTTACGACCCCTTATCGGCAAGCTTCATCGTTCCGTTTATTCCGCTGTTACTGATATCAAGCGTAGGACTTCTTATCTTGAACGGAGCTATTACGGTCACAGTGACCGCAAGAAAAAGAATAAAGCTTTCAAAAGCTAAAAAATAAAATGTGAGGAAAATACTATGAAATTATCAACTGCAAAAGAGAAGATCCAAAACGGTGAATTGCTGGATTCGTTTAAGAAAGCCTATGTCACCGATGAATTTTCAAAAGCTCAATATGAAAGGTACTCCAAGGTTCTCGATGACTTTGTAACCGTCTACGGTGAGGGCAACAGAGATGTATGCCTGTTCTCCGCTCCGGGCAGAAGTGAAGTCTGCGGAAACCACACAGACCATAACCACGGCTGTGTCCTTGCAGCGGCAATAAGCCTTGACGCTATAGCCGTCGCATCGCTTAATGATACTAATACTGTCAATATCAAATCCGCAGGTTACAATATGGACAGCGTAAGCTGTGACGACCTTGATGTAAACGAATCCGATATAGGCAAAAGCAGAGCCTTAGTCAGAGGTATGATGGCAAGATTCAAACAGCTCGGATACAATATAGGCGGTTTCGATGCAACAACATCGTCAATGGTGCTTTCCGGTTCGGGTCTTTCATCGTCTGCGGCATTTGAAGTGCTTGTGGGTACAATGCTCAACCACCTTTTCAATGACGGAAAGATAAGTCCGGTAGAGATAGCTCAGATAGCGCAGTTCTCCGAGAACGTTCACTTCGGAAAGCCGTGCGGACTTCTTGACCAGATGGCTTGTTCGGTCGGTGGATTTGTCGAGATAGACTTCAAAGATCCGTCTGTACCTGTGATAAATAAAATCGACTTTGACTTTTCATCTTGCGGTCATTCCCTTGTTATAGTCGATTCAAAGGGCGACCACTCCGAACTTACCGATGAATATGCGGCGGTAAGAAGTGAGATGGAATCGGCTGCGGCTGTTTTCGGAAAGAGCGTATTAAGAGATGTCGATAAGGAAGAATTTATGAACAATATTGCTCTCGTTCGTGAAAAGACAAGCGACAGAGCCGTGTTAAGAGCATTGCACTTCTTTGCGGACAGCGACAGAGTAGAAGAAGAAGTCAACGCTTTGAAAGATAATAACTTCGAACTTTTCAAGAGCCTTGTTATTGACAGCGGTGACTCATCATATAAGTACAATCAAAATGTTTACGCTCCGAAACTCGGTGTACAGCCTGTTTCACTTGCTCTTTGTCTTAGTGAGCAGCTCCTTAAGGGCAGGGGAGCATGGAGAGTACACGGCGGCGGTTTTGCGGGAACGATACAGGCATTTGTTCCCGATGAGCTTGTCGATGACTACACTAAGGCGATGAAACGGGTTTTCGGTGACGATGCGTGTTACATACTGTCAATAAGACCCGTAGGCGGCATTCGTTTGGCTTAATTTGTGACTTATTTCTAAAGATTTATTAGCAATATATGAATTGCCTTGATTTTTGGTACTGAAAATACTAAAATAATTATAAACTATTTCAATTGAGAGGAAATCATTATGAGGAAATTTTTCAAAACGTTCATCACACTAATGCTTTGCGTTTGCATGATATTGCCCAATGCGGCATATATTTCTGCGGCAAATCTCGGTCAAGTCAAAAAGCTTAAAGCTTCTGCTTCGACCGCAACAACAATAACCCTTAAATGGAACAAGGTATCAGGTGCGGAATCTTATCAGGTTTACAGATATAATTCCTCATCTAAGTCATGGACAAAACTTACGACGACTTCAAAGACGTCTTATAAGGTTGCATCTCTTTCGACCGCAACATCTTATAAGTTTAAGGTCAGAGCGAAAAACGGAAGTCAAACAGGAAAGTATTCTTCAGTGCTTACGGCTGCAACAAAGCCGGACAAGGTTAAGAACCTCAAGATAAGCTCTGTCGGAACAAATTCACTTAAGCTTTCATGGTCATCTGTAAAGAAGGCAAAGGGATATCAAGTCTATGCTTATAATACCTCAACGGGAAAGTGGACAAAGATCAAGACAACATCGTCTACATCCTTTAAGGTAAGCTCTCTTTCTTCCGGAACTTACTATTCATACAAAGTCAGAGCGTACTGTTTATTCAATGACGAAAACGTTTACGGCTCTTATTCTTCATCGGTTTCGACCGTGACAAAACCGGCAAAGGTTTCCGGTCTTAAGACAACCAACGTCAGCAAGGACGGTTACACACTCACATGGAATAAGGTAACAGGTGCAGACAAATACTATGTCTACAAGCTTGTGAATGATTCATGGAACTATGTTAAGAGTACAAGCAAGACTTCACTTGCAATAAGCGATTCATCGGGCAAAAAAGTCAGCTATAAAGTAAGAGCGGTTGCAGTTCTCGGTGACGAAAAGATTTACGGTGCATATTCCGATACAGTAGTCGCTCAAGCTAAGGGCGAAAGCTTGACTACAACACCGGCTACACCGCAGAATCTTAAGCTGACAGCAGATCCCAACACAAAGAAAATCAAGATTTCTTGGGATCCGGTCAAAAACGTAAGCGGCTATCAGGTTTATAAGTATGATGCATCAAACGGTCAGTGGACAAGAATTGTTACGACAAGTTCAACTTCATGTACATATTCCGTTGATGAAACAAGTACATACACTTTCAAGGTAAGAAGTTACTCGATGATAGATTCAAGAAAGTATTACAGTGCTTTCACACCGCAAACGGACGTATATTATAAGTCCAATACACAGAACAGTAACGACACTATAAGTGATCTTGAAAAGAGCGGTATCCTCGGTTATCTTTATGATCCGGTAAACAAGTGTTTCTACACCGCAAGCGACCCGTGGCAGAGAAACTTTGGTTTCACTCCCATATATGATGCCTGCGCACCGTTTACTATCATGTTCTACAACACAAAGAGAATCAAGTTCTACTATGACGGACTTGACTGGATGATACAGATTTGGAAAGGTCAGTACGGCTGGGTATTCATCGGTGCGGAGATCGGTGTATATACAAAAGATCCCGACTTCAACGTTGCCGATTTCTACGCCTGTGCAAGTGACGACAATCTCTTAAATATGTCAATGGTCATTTACCATAAGGACAACGTAATCATCAACCGTCCTTACGGTGCATATTGGTGGTGTACCGGATTTGTACCCGGAGTTCTTCCGTCGGCTATTGTCGGTGCGGCATCAGGAAATATCAACACAGATTCGCTCACTATGATAGGCAGAATTACTCTCAAAAACGAAACGATGGCTGTTGCTTTCGTCAAAGCACTTGAGGAGAACGGCTTTGTTTACGGACAGACATATATCAAGAGCGGAGCCGATGTCATCTTTACTTGGAGATAACAGATCGGTATAAACGGAAAAATATCGGATAAAATATCAGCGAGGCCTTTCGGCTTCGCTGTATTTTTATATATTCGGAGGTTTTTACCATGTCATGTAAGGACAAAGTGAACAAGTGCATCTGCTGTACAGTTGCCTCATGCAGACACCACTGTGACAGTGAGGATTATTGCACACTTGAAAAGGTTTCAATCGGAACACACGAGCCTCACCCGACTATGTGCGAATGTGTTGACTGCAAATCTTTTGAACAGAAATAACTCTCGACAAAACAGTAAGTGCCGCCGCAAATCATAGATTTGCGGCGGCATCGCTTGGGTGGGCAGTGAGCAGTGAGCGGGTGGGGTGCCGGGGCGGAGGGGCGGCAAGCGGTCGGAGCGTACATTCCCC
>CAYWDD010000105.1:0-5935 GCA_964456935.1 uncultured Faecalibacterium sp.
TCTCCTATCAAATATTTAGTTGTGTTTTCGGTACGCACAGTCTTTGCGTACATTAAAAAACAATACAAAAGAAAGACCGACACTTTAAGTATCGGTCTTATTTTATCTTATTTGTACTCTTTTTTCAAGCCCTGTTCGTCAAATATATAAAGTGACTGGATACAGGTGTCAACACAAACTCTGATTGACTTGGGAACAAGTGCGTCGGGAGTGTCGAGTCTTGTGTGATAATATCTCGGAGGTGCGGGATTCATACCGGCGAGAGTTGCTGCGGGAACACCGAGCTTTGAAACAGCGGCAGCATCAGATGCACCGAAGAATACCGACTTGTATTCGAGATTAAGACCTGCTTTGTCACTGCCTGCCTTCATCAAAGCACAAACTCTTTCGTCGTTCTTAACCGTACCTGTCATATCACGGATATAGATTGCGATGTCATCATAGTCAGTGAGAGTGTCCATGCCGAAGAATACTGACGGGATTTCGTTGAGCTCCTTAAGGTGACGCTTTGTGTAAGCGTTAGCACCTCTAAGACCTGCCTCTTCACAGCCTGATGTCATAGCGATAACTTCTGTATTTTCGAATGTGATGTTGTTTTCTTCAAGATACTTAAGAACAGCTACACTTGCTGCGCAACCTGTGAGGTTATCGTTTGCACCCTGAACGACCTGCTTCCAGTTAACAAAGAAGTAAAGAGCGAAGAAGATCGGAATAAATGCTATCTGAACGTAACCTGCGATATGAACGATTCCGCTTTCTACGAGAGCTGTCGGGCCTGCCATGATAACTGTCAAAAGAGAAATGACTGTTGTTGCGATAAGAGCAACGATAGCGGGAACGATAACGCACTTTAAGAGAACAGAAGTGCCTTTATATGTATACCACCACTCCCAGCTTGAGTCACAGTGACCGCTGAAAATGATTCTCTGCTTAACTTCACCTGTAGGTTCACGTTTGCCTATAACGTTGCATGATGTCTTTTTCTTAAACAGCGGATCAAGGAACTGCTTATAGAAAAGGAACTCACAAGCCATACATATTATAGAAAGTATTGACATGATAAGTGTGACTATGGGGAGCTTAAGGAAATAACAAGCTAAGCCTATGAGCATCATGGTAGCATCTAAGATAACCCAACTCATGAATGCGTGGGGATGAACGTCGAAATCTTCGACTTCAACCTTATCGGCATACTTCTTCATTTCGTTTGCCCAGTACATCTGAGCCTTTCTTTCTTCCGCACTGCCCGACTCACGAGGACCTATCTTTTTACAGATTTCCGTCGTGGTCTTGACTACATAGTCGGTGCATTTGTCCAGCTCCTGCTGGTGGTTTTCAATGATTTGTTTCATTGCGTTTCTTCCTCCTGAAATTGAATCCCGTTTATAAGTTTGTTAGATTTGCAATGCAAGTTTCACAAAATGTTAACGGTGGATTCACTTAAATATGTCATTTATTTTAGCACAAACACAAAAAATAGTATATAGTTTGTAGTAAGATTAACAAATTGTTAAAAAAGTTCATATGTAGCTATCCAACACAAATTAAATGTTTGTCGGATATTTCACACTTCATCGCTTTTTGCTGAATTTTATATTAAAAAGAATTAAAAACGTACCGAAAGTTTCTTCTTTCGGTACGTTTTTCTATTGTCCGTTTCGGTCTGTGCAGCCTGCCTGATTTCTTCTCATCGAACATACTACAGCGGGGCGGAAGATCGGCACTCCGTCGCTTTCGCTCGGGAGTACACGCTCTTCCGCCTGTTAAATCATCTTATAAAGTGTAATCCACACTCGCTCTGTCAAGCCTTACAAGTGACACATACTCGGATATTTTAACGTGATCCGGATGTACTCTGTAGCGTTTGACATCATCAAGTGAGTCAAATTCGCTTATCAAAACAGCATCGAAATTCTTTCCGTTGTTGTTTTCGTTGAGATTCACTTCCATTTTACGGATAAAGTCTATCTTTTCAGGCAAAGCCTCAAGCATACTCTTGACTTTGAGGAGATTTTCTTCTTTCGTCAATCCCTCTGCCTCGTCCTTAAACTTCCACATAACTATATGTCTGACCACGTTTTATCCTCCTTATTTACATATGCCGCCAAGCTTTTCAACAAGCATTTCAGATCTTGTTGCCGACATATTATTGATAAATATAACGTCCTGCACTCCCTTGTTTTTGACAAACTCGGAAATCGTGCCTTTCCACGTTCTGTAATCAATGACGTATACCTTATGATAATTTCCGGCTATGAACGGAATCATCGCATTGCCGAAACTTTCCTTGACTACAAGGCAAGTGCTTTTGTCATTGATATCGTTGTTTACAACTCTTGTATACGGGTTGTCGCCTGCCGCAAATGCACCGTACTTATAACTCGGATCGTAATTTGAAACATCGTTGACAAGCGGCCACTTGATTCTGTTGCCCTTTGTGTCGATGTACTCCATCTCGGTGTTATAGGTCGGTTTGTAAGCTATCAATTCGTCTGAATGTTTCTTAAGCTTTTTGTTCTTATTCGTGTCATTATAGAACGAACCTAAGAACTCACCGTAGTCCTTTTCTTCATAACTGCTGAGAGGAATCGGTGTAATTCCCTTGTCCTGACAGAATTTTTCATAGGCATAATAAGCACCGAGAGCTGTCCAGTGGTGGTCTGTTCTGTAGTAGATGTACTCGTTACTGTGCTGCTTTAACGTGTCGTAAATATTGACTGTCGTTACCTTGTCGTTCATTGAGCCGTAGATATAATTTATGGCTTTTTGCTGATCCGAAGTATTCAGTGACTTTCTCGTACTTTCATCGAGCGTTATGTCAATGCTTGTGGGAACAACAATGTCATAAACCTTGGCGGTTGAGCCGTTCTTTGCAATCTGATTTGCAACACGGTTGATGTGCTTTGCATACGAATCGGCTGTTTTCTGAACGAAGTTATAGTACTCGTAAGCCGAATTTCCGGCAATCAGTATTCCTCCGAGCGTCTGTGTCTGCTTAGGTGCTTGTGTTGTTTCAGCCTCCGTCGTATTGTTTGTCGTTTCAGGCGGCTGAGATGTGCTTTCGGGCTGAGAGGTCGTCTGACTTTCGGGCGGCTGAGTCGTACTTTCGGGTTCTTCATTTCCTATGGTAGGTGTTTCGGGAATCTCATCACCCTCACCGTTACCGAGTTCCGACACCTTACTTCCGAAACCGTACCACGATGTCAACTTGCCGTTAAGCGAGGTCAGTGTTTCTCTAAATGGGAACGTATCGGAAAACCAAGTGTCTATCCCCTTAAAATAGCTGCCATCTGCAAGAGAGGAAAAGCTGAATTTCGGGAACTTTGCAAGCTCTCTCTTTTCACTAGCGGAAACGGTGGGTCTTAATGGGATAATCAACGATATGACCATTCCGAGGATAAGCACAACCGCAAATACCGCAACTTGGATTTTTCTTTTTTTCTTCTGGTACCAACGTTTTTCGGGTTCACCGACAAGGTTAACGTACCGCATATTAACCTTTGAATCATTTCTCTTTTTCATTTTTTCACACTTTCACTTCATCTTTAGTTTGTTTTAAAATTGGAAATACAGGAACGGGTTATAGCTGTCACCGACAAGTGCCAAAGTCGAAAGCAAAAGCAATACAACGGGGATAATTATTTGGAATATGCCCTGAATATTGGCAACCTTTATCTCGTTGTCCGCATTCTTGCTTATCATCGTTCCTATGTTCTTGATAAAAGGAGTTGAGGCTATGATAGCGACTATAAGGAAGAAAATATAGTTTTTAAACATAGCTGTCGTTTCAAAATTCGTAAATCCGTTGTCGTTAAGACCGAACAGACCTTTGAGTACAGTCATTCCGAGCGGAACCGATTTAAACTTGAACAGTATCCAGCCGAAATATACAACGACTAAAAGGTAAATGTGCGATATGGCTTTCGGGAGCTTTTCGAGAACCTTTTTAAGGAACAGCTTTTCGATAACGAGGAATACGAAGAAGTACAACCCCCAAAGAACGAAGTTCCAACTTGCACCGTGCCAAAGTCCTGTCAATGCCCAAACGACGAACATATTGAATATGGTTCTTGCTTTGCCTTTTCTGTTGCCGCCAAGCGGAATGTACACATAGTCACGGAAGAATGTACCCAGTGACATATGCCAGCGACGCCAAAATTCAGTGACCGACTTTGAAATATACGGGTAGTCGAAGTTTTCTTTGTAGTGAAAGCCTATCATTTCGCCCATGCCTATAGCCATGTCGGAATAAGCAGAGAAATCAAGGTATATCTGCAACATATAAAATGCCATTCCGAGCCACAAAGCAAGAGCGGGTCTTGACGAGAGCGTTTTCAAATTATCGCTGAGCGCTGTAGCGTCTGCCATAGCAGAATCGGAAAGCAAAAACGTATCGCACAGACTTCCGCAAACATTTGCAAGCAGTGCTTTCTTTGCAAGTCCGACCGCAAAGCGGTTGATACCCTTACCTGCCTCAACAACATTCGGCTGTCTGAATGCTATCTCATCGCTTACGTCTTTATAGCGTACAATAGGACCTGCTATGCACTGATGGAACAAGCTTGCGTAAAGCAAGACTCTTGAAAATCTCGGCTGAGCCTGAACGTCGCCTCTGTAAACGTCGATAACGTAAGACAAAAGCTGAAACGTATAGAACGATATTCCTATCGGCAACGCTATTTGCGGTATCACCGACGGAAAACCGAACAAAGCGTTCGTGTTCTCACAGACGAAAGTGCCGTATTTAAAAATGCCTATCAGACCTATTGAAACAACAGAGGCAAGCACAAGCCAAAATTTCGATTTACCCGTTCCCCTGCTTTTTTCTATTTGCAAAGCGAAAATATAATCGGCAAATGCCATACCTATCAGCAAAAAGACATAAATAGGCTCGCCCCACGCATAGAAAATCAGCGAAAAAACTAAGAGTATCCAATTCTTGGCTTCAATGCTTTTAGTGCTGTAACACATTATTAAATTCAGTGGCAAAAACAGGTAAACGAACAGCAAATTTGAAAAAACCATTGAAACTTTTAACTCCCTTTCTCTTCTTTAAACGCACATAAATAAACCGGCTATATGTATACAATATTTATGTGCGTAAATTTAGTATACACTATTTAAGCTTAAAGTCAACGATTTTTTTGAAAACAAAATGCCGATTTTAAAGGGAAAAATATGCCGTTATTTGTGCAAATTTCCTATCGCTTTTGCACCCGTTAAATTCCAATAAAAAAAGACGTTTCAAACGGTATCGAAACGTCTTTTTAAAAGCTTTTATTAAACTCTTTCTCCTGTTTTTGCATCAAATATATTTTTGAATACAGAAACATGAGTTTGGGATATATACTTGTCGATATGAAGTGAACCGAAATACCAATGAGCGAACGAACAAACTTCACTCATTTCCTCAAGATATGTATTTATACCTGTGATGTTGGCTGCCTTTTTTTCTTTAAGGAGCATAAACTCCTTAAGTTTTGCAGGCGGTTCATGGGTGATTACAAGGTCTATCTTGCCGTTATATTTTTCAAGGTTGTCTACACCTTCGACAAGCTCTTCCTTAGACGGGATTTCAGCGCTTGACCAAGTTTCATTCTCGAATCTTATGTCAATGTCACTGCTTATACCTCCGCCCATTGTAAATATTGTCTGGTCTTCTATCTCGTATATCTGACCTCGCATGAGGTGGATAACCTTATCATTGATGAGGTGAACCTTACCGCCGTTCCATTTTGAAATTTCGTAGGAATTGAGCAGATTGAAATTTTCGTGTGTACCGTCAATGAAAAGTGTGGTGAACTTTTTCTTTGACAGTTTTTTCAAAAACGCACGTTCCTTTGCGGAGTTGTCCCAAATGAAACCGAAATCACCGCAAACTATTAAATAGTCGCCTCTTTTGAGCTTTTTTATTCTGCTGTCATTGAACCTTTCC
>CAYWDD010000106.1:0-1083 GCA_964456935.1 uncultured Faecalibacterium sp.
CGGATTTATCTTCCTTTTTAGCGTAAACCGGGATTTTCACGACCGAACAGCCGCTCTTGGAAAAGACCTTCTTGACGGTCTTGAAAGCATTTTTCGAGTACGTTGCGGAAAGCTCGGGGAAAGTGACATATTTTCCGCTTGCTTTCTTCAACGCAACGTCGTAAGCCTCAAGTCCGACACGATCGGTTTTGACGATTTTTACGTTCTTAGGATATTCTTTTTTCAACTTTTTAACACGTTTGAGAGCGTCCTCATCATTCGAACAAACAAAAATAAGCTGTATTTTTTCAACACCTATTTCTTGCTTTTTTATGCTCTCTGCAAATTTTCCGACATTTTTTGCCGCATTTTCGGAAATTTTGCTGTCAGCGATAGTTATGACGGAAAAATCATAGCTATTCTCGAACAAACCCATTTTGCGTTCCTCCTTGGATCATATACTTCTTTATTTTGTTCTTTTCGGTCCGAATTAGACCTTTTTTCATTTTCTCTGCTTTATTTTCTGCTTAAAGCGACACTTTAAGTAAATTACATTGTAGCATATGTGCAGTGTAAAGTCAAATGTTAGATTTTTGATTTTAGATTTTAGGTGTTAGACCTGCTTTGGGGTGGTTACAGCAGGGGCGGAAGTTCGTGTGCTGTTGTACGAAGTACAACGGTGCCGAACTTCCGCATCACGCACCGCAGCCGCCGAGGGCTGCGGTGCGTAGCGGCTTTGGGGCTCACCCCACTCACCTAGGTGAGTGGGGTGATGAACCAAAGCCGCCGCTGAACAGGGTTCGATAAGCAAAAAGCTTACAAGCTGTGCAAAACTAAGCCGTCTGCCTTTCGGTTTCTGCTTTTGGTTGGTCACAGCAGGGGGCGGAAGTTCGGCACCGCTGTACTTCGTACAGCGGCACACGAACTTCCGCACAACGCTCCGCAGCCGCCCAAAAGGGCAGCTGCTCCGCTGCCCCGTGCGTTAATCTCAGATCCGCTTAACCGTAAAAAGCAACCAAACCTACAACCTACTACCTACAACCTAATCCCTAAAAAGAAGCACCGCCCATTTCTGAGCGGTGGTATTTTAGACATTAGACATTA
>CAYWDD010000106.1:1183-5846 GCA_964456935.1 uncultured Faecalibacterium sp.
TCTAGTGTCTAGCATCTAGCGTCTAAAAAGAAGCACCGCCCATTTCTGAGCGGTGGTATTTTAGACATTAGACATTAGACGTTAGATGTTAGACGTGCGAAATTTAAATTCGATGACAGTAGAAGATTTTGCAATTGACACACTATCCTCAAACCAAAATCAAGCAAGTCTAGCGTCTAGTGTCTAGCATCTAGCGTCTAAAAAGAAGCACCGCCCATTTCTGAGCGGTGTGTAAAAGCTTATCTTGTTGTGTTACTTTAAGTCAAGTTGAATGTTTGAATCAGGCAACACAGCCGGGAATTATGCTTCTGCCTCTTCCTTCATCTTTGCAAAACATTCGCTGCAGAATACATCTCTGCCCTCTGTCGGCTGGAAGGGAACTTTTGCCTCTCCTCCGCATCTTGCGCACGTTGCTGTGAACAGCTCACGAGCAGGTCTGCTTGCGTTCTTGCGTGCGTCACGGCACTTCTTGCAACGCTGAGGCTCATTCTGAAAGCCCTTTTCTGCGTAGAATTCCTGTTCACCTGCGGTGAATACGAATTCCTCGCCGCATTCTTTACAGATGAGAGTCTTGTCTTCAAACATTTTTTTAACCTCGCTTGATTTTTATTACCCACAACGGAATCGCACCGTTAATTTTTACAATGCTCACTTGAGCTATGGGCATATATAAACGCTTTCGCATTTTATCTTAGTTTTTTCCGTACCCTTTGCATTGCGTTGTCAACGCTTTTGAGCGTGGAGTCGGTCTTTTCGGCTATTTCTTCGTAGCTGTGACCGCTGAAAAACAGATGGAATACACGTCTTTCAAAGTCTGAAAGCTCGCTGTCTATTCTTGAAAGTATCTCGGCTGTCTGCGATCTTAAAAAGAACATCTTCTCCGGGTCGCTTACCGTGTCGTCACATTCGACTTCCGTGTCGTCAATGCTGACGAGAACACTTTTCGGTATACGCTTTTTTCCTGCGGAGGCATTAATAGCGTTGATTATCCTGTGATCCATGCATACGCCGGCATAAGTCTTGAATGTTGCCGCATTGTCGGGATCGTATGAGTGAAATGCGGAAAGGAAACCTATCATGCCCTCTTGAACTATGTCGTCTATCTCAAGACCCGATGATGCGTACCCCTTGGCTTTTTCTCTGGCAAAGAGCATATATCTCTCGACAAGCTCTCCGAGAGCCTTGTCATCTCCGCTTTTTGCTTTAAAAATAAGCTCATTGTCCTCAACCATATGGGTATGCCACTCCTTTAGCCGACTTATGTCAACTTACCCATTATAATACACTAAAATATTTTGTCTGTCAATAATTTTTTGTGGATATTTCATAAAAAATCACAAAAAAATTCACGGACGGTTTTCCCGTCCGTGAAAAAGATGACATTATTTAATGTTTTCTGCCGGTTTTCTGTTGATGAGGTATTTGGTCGTCTGAGAGTAGGGCGTCAGGAAGTATGACCAAGAACCGCTGCTGCCGTAGTTGCCTGTTTCCATGAGGTACACTCTGCCTTGTATCTTGACTTCACACCAGAAGTGCTGCCAATAGTTGTCGGGCCAGTAGCCTCTGTAACCTTGAATGACGTAAGCATCGTAGCCGAGGTAAACCATCATCGCAGCCATAGCACCGTTATATTGAGCACATTGACCGAGTTTCTTGTTAAATATAGCCTCGACCCATGACATACCTGAAATCTTGTTCCAGTCGTCACCTCTTGCGTAAGTGACCTTTCTGTTTATCCAAGTCAGCGTGTATAAAAGCTTGTCACTTCTCGACATATCTTTCGAAAAATGCTTGTTGGCGAATTTCTTCAGTATCTTGATGTCGTTTTCGCTTAAGTTGTAAGTGTAGCTTGTGGTTTTCTTGCCTTGCTTGTTGTACACCTTAAAGCTTGTCTTTGATTTGAGTTTTGCACCTCTTAATATTGCATCGCAATCACTTGTGAAACCGCTGACGCCGTATTCACCGAACTTTTTCTTTCCGTTGACAAGCTTGTACGCTCTTATGTAGTAGACGTAAGTGCCGTTTGTCTTGATGTTCTTATCTTCATATGTTCCGGCTTTGCCGTTTTCTATGGTCTTGATTCGCTTTGTCTTTCCGTCTTTGTCGAGTCTGCATCTGTAGATGTTAAAGCCGTCCGCTTTTTTGTTGGCTTTCCACTTGACCTTAATTGAATTTTTCTTAACTGTGAGAGTGACGGCAGGGGATCTTAAAACAGTCTTTGCCGTGCAGTAGGTCGGAGTACCGTATAAGTTTTTGCCGTTGACGACCTTTACGGGTACGACCTTGTATTTGTATGTCGAAAGCTGTTTTATGTCTTTTTTGTCGTAATAGTACGAGGAGTTTGTCTTGCCGATGTAGACGTATTTTTTCTCTTTGCTGTCATAACGATATATGAAATACTTATCGGCTGAATATGATCTGTACCAGTCAAGTCCGACTGTGGTCGCCATGTCGTTTGACGCTTTAAGACCCGATACGGGTTCGAGAGTGATTTGGAAACTGAAAGTCAGTTTGCCTGTATAGTTTCCTTTGAAAGTGATATCGACATATGCCGTTCCGACAGTGTTGTTGTTTCTGTAGCTTACACTGTAGTCATCGTAATCGTCAAGATATTTGCCTTTATATATGACGTCCATTTCATATTGATAAACGCTGTAACCGTCATAATACAGTGTTTTTTCTATTCCCGTAACGGTAACGGCAGATGCGGGAACAGGGTTTATCTTGTAATTCAGGCTTAATGTTCCACGATAACTTCCGATACCGTAAACTGTGACGGTCGCATTGCCGGCATTTTTGTTGTTGCTGTACCTAAGCAAGAAGTCTGTGCCTTTGACAAGCTTTTTAGTTCCGTCCATGATGTTTACTGTCGGTTCTATCTTGCTGCCTGTGTAGGTGAAAGCCGTTCCGCTGAGAGCGACTTTAAGGCTTGAAAGCATTTTGATTATGCTGATAGTGAAACCGTTTTCCTGTGCGAATTTCTGTGCATAGCTGTTTTCATAACATAAAACGGTGAAGTTTTCAAGCTTTTCATATGTGACTTCATCGTAATATGTCCAGCCGTCCTCGTCCTCATAATAGCTGACTTTGTAGCCTATCGAATGTTCGCCTATGCTTGTGACGGAGGAGGGGATAAGTATGGATTTTACTCCGCTACAGTCAATATCGCCCTCAATAGCGGTAACTGTAAGTTCTGCGTAATCGTAGTCGTCATAGTAAACCGAAACTTTCTCGGGAATACGAACTTTGCCGTAATCATCGGGTTCGTAGCCGGTTATGGTTGCAGTACCGTTTTCAAAGTCGGTTTCAAATTTGATTTCGCAATAGGTGTACTCATAATCATAATCATAATCGTAGTCGTAATCGTAATCGTAATCGTAATCATAGTCGTCATCGTAATCATAACCGTAGTTATAATAGTCGCTTGGAATATCATTTGTGTTGATACTTTTCCAATACGTTGCCGAGGCGGTGACGGCTGTCATCACAAGCATTGCCATAGCCAGTGCTATGATTGAGAGTATTCGTGTTAGTTTCTTCATAATAAAATGTCCCCTTTTAAAATTATTTTGATATTATTTTCCCGTCCTGCACTTTGTAGTACGGGTTATTTTCCGCAATTTCTATTTTGAGCTTTTCACAGCCTTGGAAAGATTCCCTTTCAACAGAGCCTATTTGTGCTTTGTACGCATCAAGTGTTATCTCGCTGTCGGTATTCTCTTCTTCGGTGACACCTCCGATTACCTCAACACTTTCGGGTACATATATATTTTCAAGTTTGCCGCAGTTTTCAAACGCTTTTTCTCCGATGAACCGCAATCCCTCGGGCAGGGTGACACTGCTTAAAGATACGCAACCGCTGAATGCGTACGGCATAATATTGGTCAAGTTTTTACCGAAAGTTATCTTCTTCAGCGAAATGCACTTGTCGAACGCCGCATGACCCACGGTTTCCACGCTGTCGGGCAAATCGACGTTTTCAAGGGAAATGCAGTGCCAGAAAGCCATATAATCAACGGAAACGACTCCCTCAGACACACGGACGTTGCGTACATCGGTATTGCCCATGAAAGCGCCCTCAATCGAAAGCACTTTCTTTCCGTCAATTTTGGCAGGGATAATTATGTCCTTGTTACTGCCGGTGTATTTCGTCAGCACGATTCCGCCCTCAATGTCAAGATACTCAAAGGACGAGTCGGTGACGTATCGGATAAGCCCATGCGGTTTTATCAGCGAGTAAGAGCCAAGCAGGGCAATTATCAGGCAGAGGACGATGGTTAAAGTTCGTTTTTTGGTCATTTTGGACTCCTTTATTTAAATGCAGAATGCTCGAACCCTTCTGTCACTTCGTGACATCTCCCCTTTCAGGGGAGACAAGTTTTGGCTTTAGCAGTCGGTTGGTCTTGGCTCCCCTGAAAGGGGAGCTGGCTGCCGTAGGCAGACTGAGGGGTTTGGCAAATTCGCTCGAACCCCTCTGTCACTTCGTGACATCTCCCCTTTCAGGGGAGACAAGTTTTGGCTTTAGCAGTCGGTTGGTCTTGGCTCCCCTGAAAGGGGAGCTGGCTGCCGTAGGCAGACTGAGGGGTTTGGCAAATTCGCTCGAACCCCTCTGTCACTTCGTGACATCTCCCCTTTCAGGGGAGACAAGTTTTGGCTTTAGCAG
>CAYWDD010000107.1:0-5842 GCA_964456935.1 uncultured Faecalibacterium sp.
CTTATAAGGTCACTGACGGTGACAGGATAGTCTTTGCCTACACCTGCAACATGGGTGAGGACGTGGGGAATGCGTATTGAGGTTCGGGGGAGAACATTAGCGAGCGAAGCGAGCGTTACGGTGGGAGCGTGCGTACCATGGCACACCGTAGGTGTGCCATGGTGCCAAGCTCACACCCCGCTGCTGAGTGTTCGATGAGCAGTAACTTTGCAGGCTGCACAGACTTGCCCCGAAAAAGCACAAACTTGCCAATTAGGTAATACCTCTTTTTACAGTGCACGGTAAAGAGAGTTTACAATAACAAAGAAAGGAATGAACAAAATGAAAATGTTCAAGAAATCACTCAGCGTCATTCTTGCTGTCATGATGATTTTCGGTTGCCTCTCGGTTGCCGTATTCGCTCAGGACGGTAACGTGACGGTCAGCCTTCGCATTGAGGGAATAGACTCTTGCCTTTATTACGGTAATGTTGCCGTTGAAAGCGGAGCTACTGTTCTTGATGTCATCAAGACGGCTGACGAAAAAGACGACAGCCTTGCTGTCACTGTTGTAGATTCAAAATACGGTGACTATATCACCACCGTAAACGGAATTACAGCAGGTACATACACCGCTATGAAGTGGGACGGTTGGTCATATCTCGTCAATGGCGAATCCCCGATGGTAGGCGTAAGTGCCTATGAGGTTACAGGCGGCGAAACGGTAGTGCTGTACTACGGCGATCCTTATAACACCGGTATGCAGTATCCCATCATGAACTCGGACGAGCTTTCAGAGGGTGCTGTGTCCTTCACAAGCATGGACACGACATACGATTCGGAAACATGGTTGCCCGTAGTTAAGGAATGCCCCGTCACGGATTATACGCTCATTTGGGGTTACAACGGAAAGACAGTCGAGCTTACACCCGATGAAAACGGTGTCTGCAAAATTCCGTATAAGTACATGACTTACGGCAAGCATACACTCCAAATCGAAAGATATGACGAAAAGACAGGACTTCCCACCGTTTTAAGATACGCACCGGATAACAGCGTATCAATAAGCTTATCAGATGCTATCATGAACGCTATCAGAATGATAATAGAAATGATAACTTCGATATTCCACTAAAATAATCAAAACCGTGTCCGTTCAAATCGGACACGGTTTTTTATACCATGCTTTGTGCGAAAGCACATTTATTTTTTGCCTAAATGCAGTTCGATAAGATCGGAAAATGACTTCGGTACGGCTTTGTAGGTCGTCTTAAGTGCTTTATGAATGGTTGAACCGAAGTTCATGTTTCGTGAGAACCAAATGTTTATCTTTGTGTAAGGCTGGTATCTCTGACCTAAATCAAACCACGACGCCTTATCAACTATGCTTGCGTAGTGAGTGAACGTGTCAAATCCGTCCTTGCCGTGATATTGACCCATTCCGCTCTCACCTACACCGCCGAATCCCATTGCCGTTGTTATGACATGGATATCGGTTTCATTGACGCAACCGCCTCCGAATGTACACGATGAGTGTATCTTTTCGATGTTTGCCTTGCTTTCAGAGAAAACGTAGAGAGCAAGAGGTTTGTCATGTTTTCTTATTTCGTCGATAACGTCGTCAAGTTTTTCATATGTGATGAACGGCATTACAGGACCGAAGATTTCTTCTTTCATGACCGCATCGTCCCATGTAACATTGTCCATGACTGTCATCTGAATCTTTCTTGTTGCAGGGTCTGATTTTCCGCCGAACACGACTTTGCTTTCGTCGATAAGTCCGGTTACTCTTGCGAAATGTTTGTCGTTGATGATACAGCCGTAGTCATCATTGTTAAGGCAGTCGCCGAACTGACGGACTATCTCATCTTTGACGTATCCGATAAATTCATCTTTAATGCTCTTGTGTACATAGACGTAGTCGGGAGCAACGCAAGTCTGACCTACATTGAAACCTTTTCCGAAAACAAGACGTCTTGCGGCAATTTTGAGTTTGGCTGTTTCGTCAACTATGGTCGGACTCTTTCCACCGAGTTCGAGAGTGACGGGAGTTAAGTTTACAGCTGCCTTTTCAAGCACGAGCCTTCCTACGTTTTTACTGCCGGTGAAGAAGATGTAATCGAACTTTTCATCAAGTAAAAAGCTGTTTTCATCTCTGCCGCCCGTTATAACGGAAACATATTCTTTCGGGAATATGCTTTCTATCATGTTCTTGACCGCCTGACTTGTGTTAGGCGAGTAGGCACTGGTCTTTACTATACAGGTGTTTCCTGCCGCTATAGCGTCGATTATCGGCGGTATAGTGAGCATGAACGGATAGTTCCACGGACTCATTATCAGCACAACACCGTAGGGCATGGGTCTTACATAGCTGTGTGAAAGCTGCTGACCGAACGGTGTGGGAACGGTCTTGTTCTTTGTAAGCTTTCTTATGTTTTTGAGCATATAGTTGACTTCTGCGACAACGACTGCAATTTCGCAAAGGTAAGACTCATACGGACTTTTTCCGAGGTCTGCTTTCAAAGCTGCGGCGATAACGCTTTCGTTATTGATAAGGTACTGTTTGATTTTCGTAAGATATTCGATTCTCTTATCAACCGAACGTGTAGCGCCCGACTCGAAATACTTTTTCTGAGTCATTACTAAGCTGTGGATTTCTTCTTTCTTCATATTGTACCTCCTATAAGTTATATGATTTCAGTATATCGGATTTTTATTAAGAAATCTTTATTGTTTTTAATAAATGATTTTAACTTTGTGACTTATAGGTAAATTTTATTTTAATAAAATAGATATTTCGCAATATATACAAAAACCGACCGCACAGCCGTAAACTCGGTGGCGGTCGGACTTTTTATTGAGCTTTAGTTTCGCAGTATATACATCTGTACGTCTTAGTGGCTTTATCCGTAAGCTTGAATATTTGGTCAAGCTCCTGCTCACATGAAGTGATACATCTGGGATTTTTGCACTTTATGACGTTTGTTAATGTTTCGGGCATATCTATACTTCTCTTTTCGGTCAGAACACCGTCTTTTATTATGTTGACCGTAGCACCCGGATCGACAAAACCGATAACGTCAAAATCAACTGCTATATCGGCATCTATCTTGATGATGTCTTTCTTTCCCATCTTCTTGCTTGAAACATTCTTTATGATAGCTACCGATACATCAAGAGTATCAAGCCCTAAAAGTTCATAAAGTTTCATTCCGCAGCCGGCGGTTATGTGGTCGATGACAACACCGTTCGAGATCGAATCTATGTTCATATCTGTCCTGCCTCCTTGAGAAGTTTTAATATAAGAGCCATACGCATATATTTTCCGTTAAGCACCTGCTTGAAGTAGCAAGCTCTGGGATCTTTGTCTATTGCAACGCTTATCTCGTTTACTCTGGGCAACGGGTGAAGGATCGCAAGATCACTCTTTGCACTCTTAAGCTTTTCGGGAGTCAAAATATAGCTGTCCTTAAGACGTAAGTAGTCCTCTTCGTTGAAGAAACGTTCCTGCTGTACACGGGTCATGTAGAGAATATCGAGTTCACCTATTACGGATTCAAGATCCGTTGTCTGCACATAGGGGATATTCTTTTCAGCTATGACACCTTTTTTAACATAGCTCGGTATCTTCAGCTCTTCAGGTGAAATAAGGACAAGCTTAATGTTACTGTAACGACTCAGAGCTGTAATAAGCGAGTGGACGGTTCTTCCGAACTTCAAGTCACCGCAAAAACCTACGGTAAGGTTATCAAGTCTGCCTTTTTCACGAATTATCGTCAAAAGGTCTGCAAGAGTCTGTGTCGGGTGGCAGTGACCGCCGTCACCTGCATTTATTACGGGTACAGAGGCATTATTAGCCGCAACAAGTGCCGCACCTTCTTTCGGGTGCCGCATTGCTATTATGTCCGCATAACAGCTGACGACCTTTGCTGTATCGGCTACGCTTTCGCCTTTAGATGCCGATGAACTTTTAGCCTCCGAGAATCCCAGAACGTTTCCTCCGAGTTCATACATTGCCGCCTCAAAGCTTAAACGTGTTCTTGTAGACGGCTCGAAAAACAAAGTAGCAAGCTTTTTGCCGTTGCAAATGTGAGCGTACTTATCGGGATTATCTATAATATCCAAGGCGGTCTTTATAAGCTCGTCTATTTCTTCGACCGTCAAATCTGAAATATCAATAACACTTCTCATATTGACCTCTCTTTCTTATGCCTTTGCACCGTTTATTTCAAGGTATGCCTTGATGCGGTTGACGTTTTCAAGGTTTTCTTCCTTTTCTTCAAGGTACTCGATTATGTCGTAAACATCAACAACGGAATAAACAGGGAAACCGTATTCGTCACTGATTTCGCCCATAGCCGACTTGTCGGTAAGTCCTTTTTCTTTTCTGTCAACCATTACGAAAACCGCTGAAACCTTTACACCCTCAAGCTTTGAGAGGATAGACATACTTTCTCTTATGGCTGTTCCCGCTGTGATAACGTCCTCGACTATGACGACTTCTTCACCGCTTTGAGGCTTATAGCCGACGAATACTCCGCCTTCACCGTGGTCTTTTTCTTCCTTGCGGTTGAAGAAGAACGGAACGTCAAGACCGTTTTTGGATAATGCACAAGCTACAGATACAGCTATGGGTATTCCCTTGTAAGCAGGACCGTAAAGGACGGCTTTTTTCTTGCCCATTTTTTCAAGATATGCCTTGGTGTAAAACTCACCCAAGCGTGATATCTGTTCGCCTGTCTTTATTTCGCCTGCGTTTATAAAGTAAGGTATCTTTCTGCCGCTTTTAGCTGTGAAGTCACCGAACTTTAGAACTCCTGCGCTTTCCAAAAACTGAATAAATTCTCTTTTATAGCTTTCCATTTTGTTTTCTCCTTAATCTACAAATTCTTTAACGCAACGCTCGTATGCTTTAACGGGGTCTTCTGCGGCTGTGATGGGTCTGCCGACAACTATGTAGTCAGAGCCTATCTCTTTAGCCTGAGCCGGTGTCATAACACGCTTTTGATCGCCCTTGTCACCGTCTGCAAAACGTACACCCGGAGTTACTGTAAGGAAATCTTTTCCGCAAACTTCGTGTACCTTTCCTGCCTCGAGAGGTGAGCAGACAACACCGTCAAGTCCTGCTTTCTTTGCGTTTTGAGCATAGTGCATGACTACCTTGTCAATAGGTTCTTTTATAAGCAGGTCGTTTTCCATGCTCTCCTGACTTGTTGAAGTCAATTGTGTTACCGCTATGAGAAGAGGTCTTGTTCCGTCCTCTCTTGTTAAGCCTTCTACAGCCGCCTCCATCATTGCGACAGTTCCGCCTGCGTGAAGGTTGCATATATCAACGTCAAGTCTTGAAAGCACTGCCATTGATTTTTTAACCGTATTCGGTATATCGTGAAGTTTTAAGTCAAGGAAGATCTTGTGCCCTCTGCGTTTAATTTCCTTTACAATAGACGGTCCTTCCGCATAGTAAAGCTCCATTCCTATTTTTACAAACGGCTTTTTGCCTCTGAATTTGTCAAGAAACTCAAAGGTCTGTTCTGCACTTGAAAAATCGCAAGCTATGATAACGTCCTTACCCATTGTTGACTCCTCCTATAATATCTGATAATTTTTCGATTTTATATTTATCCATAACACTCGGCAGTTCGTTTATTATATCTCGGCAAGCATAAGGATCGACAAGATTTGCCGCACCCATTTCGACTGCCGTTGCTCCTGCGAGCATCATCTCTATTACGTCCTCAGCTTTGGAAACACCGCCCATTCCCACGACGGGGATATTGACTGCGTTTGCCACTTGGTACACCATTCTCACTGCTACGGGGAAAATCGCAGGTCCCGAGAAACCGCCCATCGTGTTTGCGATTACG
>CAYWDD010000108.1:0-5825 GCA_964456935.1 uncultured Faecalibacterium sp.
ATTATTTAGCTTTATAAGAAGTGAAACCGAAGGCTTTCATCGTAAGTCCTGTGTTCTTCTTGAGCAGCTTGTTCCATGCTGCGAAAGCGTCTGCCATGATTTCGTTTGACATTGTCTTAGCGTCTGCTTTTTTGATTCCGCTGCGTTCTTCAAACTTGTATTTCGGCTGATAGTTCTTGCCTGTGTACTTTGATATCGAAATATCTGTTTCAGCTGAGAGGAATACTATATTGAAGTTGTCGTCTACATTCATGTATGTGATTTCAACTTCCGCATTCTTCTTGCCGGGTTCAACTTCCATTGAGCAGCTTGCTAAATCATATTCCGCTCTGGTGTAGGCGAATTCAAACTCACCGTCCTCAAAGGTTATGAGTGCATAATCGCTTGAATCTAATGATGTGGTGATGGATTCGTTCTTCTTGAAGTACCAGTTGAGATATTTTGTCGGTGTTTTTACCTGTACGTTGCAGGTGTAGCTCTTTTTACCGACCTTGGCGGTGATTGTTGCTTTGCCTGCCTTGACAGCTTTGACGACACCCTTAGATGAAACTGTCGCTACCTTTTTGTCGCTTGTTGACCATGTGATTTTTGCGTTTTTCTTTACTCCGTCAACATAAAGTGTCTTTTTTGTACCCTCAGCAAGTACGGTTGATTTAAGATTAAGCTGTGTATCACCGGTCTTTACGGTCAATGTCTTGCTGACGTTTCCTGTGTAGGTTTTTCCGCCCTCTTTGTAGAAAGCCTCAACACGGAACTTGTATGTCGTTTTCTTTTTAAGTCCTTTAACTGTGTAGCTGCTGTATTTTGTGGTTTTTATCTTGTCCCACTTTTTTGTTTTGTTGTTGTACTGATAAACTCTGTACTTAACGTTGTCATTGATGCTGTTTGAATTCCATACGAGCTTGACCGAAGTTGCTAAAACATCTTTCTTCTTCAAACCGCTGACCTTTGTCGGGGGAGTGGTGATAGTTAAAACTTCACTCTTGTCACCGAGAATCTGACTTCTGCCGGCATTCTTGTAAGCACATACATATACTTTCTCGGTCATTGCCGATATAAGTTCGAGTGTTGCCGAGTTCGTGGTTACATCGGCAATTTCAAGATCGCTTGAAAAGTCGTCATCTGAATCATCATCGAAATCGTCATCTTCAACATCAAAGAACTCGCTGTACGAATATACTTTGTATCCGTCAGCACCGGGAACTGCGTTCCAAGTGATTTTAGCTGAAGTTGCTTTGACGCTTACTGCCTTAAGTCCCGTTACTTTTCCTGTGAATGCACCGCAAACGTCACATAAGTAGTTTGCATCAGCGTCTTTGTGTCCGTTGGTGCAGACTTTAACAGCGCTTACCGGAAGTATGAGCGTTGACATTAAAAGTACCAACGAAAGCAACGTACAAAGAAACCTTACGGATAATTTTTTGTTTGTTATTGACATTTTAGTCCTCCTAAATGTAAAAAAATTTGTACTATTTTAAGTACGACTAAATCATACAGTAAGTGTAGGTTTTTGTCAATACAAAGCATTGAAATATATTTTAAAAAAATAGTTCCAAAGTATTGACAATCCGTTTTGTAATTTGATACAATAAATTGCGGAAATTTTGAGCAACGGTGTTCATCATCGGGGGATAGTCACCCCTTTTGATGGACACTTTTCTTATTTCTAAATTTAATCGGTAAAGTGGGGAATAAGATCATGACAAAGTATATTTTCGTAACAGGCGGAGTTGTTTCCGGACTCGGCAAAGGCATAACGGCAGCCTCTCTCGGCAGATTACTCAAATCACGAGGATTAAAGGTCGCTGCGCAGAAACTCGACCCGTACATAAACGTTGATCCGGGAACGATGAGTCCTTATCAACACGGTGAGGTCTACGTCACCGAGGACGGAGCGGAAACAGACCTCGATTTAGGTCACTATGAAAGATTTATAAACGAAGATCTCAACCGATTTTCAAACTTGACCACAGGCAAAGTCTATTGGAACGTGCTTAATAAAGAACGACGTGGCGAGTACCTCGGACAGACAGTGCAGGTCATTCCGCATATCACAAATGAGATAAAAGACTTCATCTACAGCGTCGGAAAAAAGACAGATGCAGACGTTGTCATAACCGAAATAGGCGGTACGACAGGCGACATCGAAAGCCAGCCTTTTTTGGAGGCAATAAGACAGGTCGGACTTGAAGTCGGCAGAGAAAACTCACTTTATATCCACGTTACACTTGTGCCGTTTTTGAGAGGCTCGGACGAGCATAAGACAAAGCCGACACAACATTCGGTAAAAGAACTTCAGGGAATGGGCATTTCACCCGATATAATAGTATTGAGATGTGATGAGCCTCTTGAAGAAAATATCTTTAAGAAGATAGCCATGTTCTGTAACGTAAAACCCGACTGCGTTATCGAAAATATAACGATCCCCGTGCTTTATGAAGCACCGCTCATGCTTGAAAAGAACGGTCTTTGCGATATAGTTTGCCGTGAAATGGGAATAGAGTGCAAAGAGCCGAATTTAACAGGTTGGGAGAAAATGGTTGAAAGCATAAAGAATGCCGACAAAAAGGTAAAGATAGGTCTTGTCGGAAAATATGTTCAACTTCACGATGCTTATCTTTCCGTTGCCGAGGCACTTCGTCACGCAGGTTACAGCTGTGGCACAAAGGTCGAGATAGACTGGATAGACAGCGAAACTTTAACAGAGGATAACGTAAAAGCTAAACTTAGCGGTGTTGACGGAATAATACTTCCCGGTGGGTTCGGCTCAAGAGGAATAGACGGCATGATACTCACAGCAAAATATGCAAGAGAGAATAACGTGCCTTTCCTCGGAATATGCTTGGGTATGCAGATAGCTGTAATAGAGTTTGCACGAAACGTATGCAAATTCGAAGATGCCGATTCGGGCGAATTTAATGAGCTGTCAACACATAAAGTCATCGACTTTTTACCCGACCAATACTCGGACATAGAAAAAGGCGGCACGTTAAGACTCGGTGCGTACCCGTGTAAAATAGCCGAAAATACGCAGATGATGTCATGGTACAAAAAAGACATGATATCCGAAAGACACAGACACAGATATGAGTTTAACAACAAATTCAGAGATGAACTTGAAAGCAGCGGTTTAGTTATCGGCGGCACTTCACCCGACGGAAGAATAGTCGAAACGGTCGAAGTCGGAGAAAACGATTTCTATGTTGCCGTGCAGTATCACCCCGAATTTAAATCAAGACCGAACAAGCCGCACCCTCTGTTCATCGGACTTATATCTTCTTCTTTAAAACGACATAAACAGGAGAATTGACATGGAACTTAAATTTACGAAAATGCAAGGCTGCGGTAACGACTATATATATATTGATTGCTTTGAGCAAAGCGTTGAAAATCCCGAAAAGCTTGCCGTTAAACTGTCCGACAGACATTTCGGCATAGGCGGTGACGGAGTTATACTTATCTGTCCGTCGGATAAAGCCGACTGCAAGATGAGAATGTTCAACCTTGACGGAAGTGAAGGCAATATGTGCGGAAACGGTATTCGCTGTGTCGGAAGATATATGTACGACAGAAGAGGACTTCGTAAAGACACTATCTTAGTCGAAACCAAAAGCGGCATAAAGGAACTGACAATAGAAAACGGCAACGCAGAATTTATTACGGTAAATATGGGAATACCGTCCTTTGACAGCGAAAGCATACCCGTTAAGTGCGATAAAAAAGAAATGATAGACGAGGTTATCGTTGTCAATAATACCATATATAAAGGAACGAGTGTGTCAGTCGGAAATCCGCATTTCGTCATTTTCTGTGACGATACAGACGATCTCGACGTATGCCGAAACGCAAAAGCCGTAAGCGAAAGCGGAATCTTCCCGAACGGTGTAAATGTCGAATTTGTATGCATGACATCGGAGAACGAAATGAAGATGCGAGTTTGCGAAAGAGGGAGCGGTGAAACTCTTGCTTGCGGTACGGGTGCGTGTGCTTGCGTTGCGGCAGCGGTAAAGCTTAAACGTATCGACAAAAACGAGAACGTAAAAGTAAAGCTTCTCGGTGGTGAACTTAGCATAAGATACACCGACAGCGGAATAATGATGACAGGCGACGCACAGTTTGTTTTTGACGGAAAGGTCGATATTTAATGGCAACAGTCAACATGAATTTCCTTGATCTCGGTGACAGATATCTTTTTACGGAGATCGAAAGACGTAAAAAAGCTTTCATCAAATCAAATCCCGATGTAAAAATAATTGACATGGGAGTAGGTGACGTCACGATTCCGCTTTGTGATGAGGTCGTAAAAGCAATGCATTCGGCTGTGGACGAGATGAAGTGTTCGGATACATTCCACGGATACGGTCCGGAATGCGGATACAGATTTCTAAGAGAAAGAATCAGAGAAGATTATGCCGAAAAAGGTGTTGAACTTTCGTCAAACGAGATTTTCGTTTCCGACGGAGCAGGTAACGACTTGGGAAATTTAAACGACATTCTTTCATCAGATAACAGCGTATTGATAACCGACCCCGTTTATCCCGCATATGCCGATATAAACATCATGGACGGCAGAAAGATAACCTTTTTGAGTGCTAACGAGGATAATTCATTCTTACCCTTGCCGCCCGATGAAAAATTCGATGTGATATATCTATGCACACCGAATAACCCCACCGGTGCAGTGTACAGCTATGGTGAATTAAAAAAGTGGGTCGATTATGCAAATAAAAACGATAGCATCATAATATGCGACAGTGCATATGAAGGGTTTGTCAGAGGCGATTTTCCGAGAAGTATATTCGAAATATCGGAAAGCAAATCCTGCGCTATAGAGATATGTTCCTATTCAAAGACAGCAGGTTTTACCGGAATACGTTGCGGATATACTGTAATACCGAAAGAACTTATAAGAAACGGTGTTTCACTTTGCAACTTATGGACTCGCAGACAGGTCACAAAGACAAACGGAGTATCGTATATAACGCAAAGAGGTGCAGAGGCTATATATACCGAGAACGGAAAAAAGCAAATCAGAGCAAATCTTGATTACTATCTTGAAAACGCAAGAATAATCACCGACACAATGGAAAAGCTTAAAGTAAAATATACAGGCGGTATAAACTCACCGTATATTTGGATCAAGTGTCCGAACGGTTTAAGCGGCTGGGACTTTTTCGACTTTATCTTAGAAAAAGCAAACATAGTCGTCACTCCCGGCGACGGATTCGGAGAGAACGGAAAAGGCTATTTTCGTCTTACAGCCTTTGCAAGCAGAGAAAACACAGTCGAGGCTATGAGGAGAATAATCGAAATACCCGATATTCTTTTATCCTGCGGACAAAAGAATAAATAATAAAACAACAAACCCGACCTCAGCCGGGTTTGTTGTTTTATTATCATTTATATTTACACCTATTATCCAAGTGAATTTATCATTTCAATATGTTCTGCATAGAAGAGTCTTACGTCATTCTTGACCGTCATACCGCCTTGAAGTGACATATGATCTCCGTGATATATCGGCATAACATTCCAAATGCCCGTCTTGACGTTGTTTTCATCAAAGTCTGTGTGAGGAGCACCCGACGGATACATAGCCGAAACCGTGTTGACAAGTCCGTCATTCATCTGCCAGCTTTCATCTATGACTATACCGCCCTCTGTGACACCCGTATATTTGCATATACGCTTTGAGCAGGGAACGAATAAGTCCTCCATTGTGTCCTCTATCGGTACACGGGTGCCGTCCTCTAAAACTTCGGTGTTGTCACAAGCGTATGAGAAGTAGTATACACCCTCGACTGTCGCTATATCTTTGTTAAGTT
>CAYWDD010000109.1:0-5802 GCA_964456935.1 uncultured Faecalibacterium sp.
CTTTGGTGAGAAGAGTGCAACCGATTTATCGCTCGTTACAGTGTTCGGGTCGCACTTTTGCTTTACCCGAATATGTTTGCCGTGTCTTGAATCTGTTGTACTCTTTTGACCTTTCGGTTGAAAGAGTTTTATTTTTGTTCTAAACTGATTTACGGAGAGTTTTTATGATAAATAAAGACAAGAAAGATTTCGCATCTGAAATACTGTGTAAAAAAGCACAGGAACTCGGCAGAGTGCCGCTTAAAAGTGACTTCGATCCCGTTACAATTTCAAAAATCAAAGCCTACTTAGGTCCATGGCCCAGAGCCTTGGAATACGCAGGACTTAAAGAAGAAAAAGAGAAGAAAGCAAAGAAACGCAGAAAAGGTACAAAGAAAACTTTGCCTAAGGAGTGAAAAGCATGAAAAAGGTATTATCTTGTTTAATTGCCGTTTTATTGCTTATTTCATCACTTACGCTTACATCGTTTTGTGCCGAGAATACGCATATCACCACGGCATTGACTCCCACTGATATTGCAGGGCTTAAGTTTACAAAAAAATTCGGTGTAAATTTCAGAGCCGCACCCACGCCGCCCATCGTTGTCGGTGACACGCTGGTGTTGGTTTCGGGTCTGAAGCTTTACAAACTCAATGCACAAACAGGCGAAGAAATCAAAAGCGTCAAGCTTTACTCAAGCACATTATATGCGACAGTACCGCCGCTTTACGCAGACGGAAAGGTTTTTGTCCAGCTTGACACAGGCATAGTTCAGGCACTTGATTTTCAGTCGCTTGAAACATTGTGGATATACGAAGATCCGTTAGAAGGACAGGCTATCTGTCCCATAATATACAGTTCAGGCTGCATCTATACGGGATTTTGGAACGATGAAACCGAATACGCAAACTATGTGTGCCTAAGCACAGACGAAACCTCGGACGGCACAAAACAAGCACAGTGGACATATAGTTCCCTAGGCGGATTCTATTGGGCAGGCTGTGCGGTGTCGGATAAATTTGTCGTCTTAGGAAAAGATGACGGTCAAAAGGGGAGTAACGGAAAATCCGAAATAGTTGCCTTAGATAAGCTCAACGGCAATCAAGTGTCCTCTTTGGAAACCGAGGGTGATATACGCTCCTGCGTTACATATTATTCCGAAAACGATTCATATTACACTTCGAGTAAGGCAGGTTATGTCTACAAGTTCGCAATGGACAAAGAAACGGGTGCTTTAAGCTCATTGAAAGCGTATAAGACAGACGGTGCTGTCACTGCTACACCCGTTGTACATAACAACAGGCTTTATATAGGATATCAAAGCGGAACGACCGGAAAATTCAGCGTACTTAATGCTCAAACGATGGAAGAAATATATTCGTGCGAAATGCTAGGCTATCCTCAAGGAACAATGACAATTTCGCTCGGGTACGAGGAAATGACATCTAAAGTCTATATCTACTCGACATATAACGCTTTTCCGGGCGGAATAACCGTCTTTGAGGACAGCGAGGGTCAAACTTCCGCAGTAAAAACAGAGCTTTTTAAACCCGACGACACCCAAAGCCAATACTGTATAAGTACGATTGCGGTCGGAGCTGACGGCACATTGTACTATAAAAACGATTCGGGATATATCTTTGCAGTCACCGATGAGATGAGTGCAAAGGGCATAGCCGAACGGATAAAAGATTTTCTTTGCAGAATAATCGAAAAGATAAAATTACTTTTAAAGGTGTAAATACAGATGAACATAGGTTTTAAATCACTTCACCCTGTTACGGCATTTGTGTTTTTTGTCTTTGCTTTCATAATTTCCCTGACTTTACAAGACCCGATACTTTTAGCTGTCGTTTTTTCGTGTTCATTGATATACGATGTAAAGCTTAGAGGACGAAAGGCTGTATCGTACATTTTAAAATTTATCTTGCCGTTGATATTGCTTGTCACGGTTTTTAACGGACTTTTCAGTCACTACGGTGTTACGGTATTGTTTGTCATGAAAAGCGGAAATAACTTCACTTTGGAATCCGTAGTTTACGGCTTTGTATCGGCTGTGAGAATAGCAAGTATGTTATTGTGGCTTGACTGCTTTAACGAGATATTGGAAAGTGATAAGATAATCTTTCTTTTCGGGCGGATATCACCGTCGATAGCCTTGATTTTGTCAATGGTGCTGAGATTCATACCGCTGATAAGATCACAGTCCGAGGAGATAGCTAAAGCCGAAAAGGGGATAGGCAACAGCCCGGAATCATTGGGATTCATCGCAAAGATAAGAGAAGGCTCAAGACGGCTGTCCATACTCGTTTCATGGACTCTCGAAAAGGGGATAGACACTTCAAATTCCATGAGATCCAGAGGCTACGGACTTCACGGCAGAACAGCGTATAACAGCTATGATTTTTCCCAGAAAGATGCGATCATAACGTCTGTTTCGCTCGTTGCGGCAGTATTTGTCTTTGCTTTTTCGAGGCTTTTTGCCGCCTCATATAACCCGATAATCGACATAGCAAAATTTACACCGACAAAGGCGGCATTGACAGTGTTCTTTGCACTCGTTATGCTGATACCTGTTACATTTGATATTACGGAGGAAAAAAGATGGTCAATTTCAAACTAAAACATCTGAACTTTTCCTATTCCGGCAGTGATGCACTCACGCTCAAAGATATAAACTTAGAAATAGATCAAGGCGAATTTGTCGTGATTTGCGGCAAATCGGGAAGCGGAAAATCAACGCTTTTAAGTACGCTTAAGCCCGAGCTGACTCCTAAGGGAAATATCGAGGGAGAGCTTGTTCTTTTCGGAAAGAGCAAAGACGAGTTCACACAAAGAGATTCAGCGGAGAACATCGGCTTTATGCTCCAAAACGCAGAATATCAGACGGTGACTCATACTGTGCGTTCGGAACTTGCTTTCGGACTTGAAAATCTCGGACTTGACAGCAGGACGATAAGACTTCGTATAGCGGAAATCTCTGCGTACTTTTCACTTGAAAATATAATCGACAAAAAGACAGCGGAGCTTTCGGGCGGTCAGAAACAGCTGGTTTGCCTTGCAAGCATTGTCGCAATGCACCCGAAAGCGATAATCTTGGACGAGCCAACATCTCAGCTTGATCCTGTAACGGCATCGACATTTTTACAGGCGATAGAAAAGCTGTGCCGTGAGAACGGAATGACAGTCGTAATCACAGAGCATAGACTCGAAAACGTCATACCGACAGCGGACAGAGTTATCGTCATGGAGGACGGCATAATTGTAAGCGACGGCAAGCCGAGAGATATCTCTAAAGAGCTTATTAAAACCAACGAGTTTGTCGCTTGTTCCATGCCGTTTCAAATGAAACTTCATGCCGACTTAAACCTTGACACCGAAACACCTCTTACCGTATCGGAGGGTCATAAGACACTTGAAAATGCCTTGAAAGACAGAATTATCTATGACACACCGCAAAGGGAAGATATCACTCTTTCCGATAAAACGGCAGTTGAGATGAAAAATGTCAGCTATGCCTACGACCAAAGCGGATATGTGCTGAAAAATATGAAAATTTCGATATCGGAAGGTTCTTTTACCGCACTCATGGGAGCAAACGGAGCAGGAAAAACGACAGCTTTAATGCTCATGAGCGGCATATTAAAATCAAGATCGGGTAAAGTGAAAATCTTCGGCAAAGACATAAGCAAATACGGTAAATCTGAGCTTTACAACGGACTTATCGCTGTACTTCCGCAAAAATGCGAGAGCCTTTTTGCAGGAAACATGATAAGAGAAGACCTTGAAAACGTGCTTAGAAATTCGCACTCGGATAAAGCCGCAATAAACGAAAAAATCAACAAAGCGGCAGAGTTTACCGAGATAACACATCTTTTGGACAGACACCCTTACGATGTGAGCGGCGGAGAAATGCAAAGAGCGGCATTGACTTTAGTGCTTTTAAAAGAGCCGAGAATAATATTCTTAGATGAGCCGACAAAGGGAATGGACAACCTTTTTAAAAAGAAGTTTGCGGAAAAAATGAAAGAGCTTTGCAAAATGGGCGTCACCGTTGTAACGGTTTCGCACGATACCGAGTTTTGTGCCGAATACTGTGACGAATGTGCGATGATATTTGATGGTTCTTGCGTCTTAAAAGAGAACAAATACGACTTCTTTTCACAAAACTATTTTTACACAACATCGGCTAACAAAATTTCGAGGGATATTTTCAAAAATGCCGTAACGCAAAGGCAGGTGCTTGAACTATGCAAAGAAAATCTGCAAAGCTGACGGTCGTTTCGGTCATCACGCTATTGATAGCAGCACCTTTGACCGTTTTACTTTCCCTGAAATATGCTCAAAGCTATTATCTTTCTGCGGTATTGATAGTCGTCCTTTCCATGATTCCGTTCTTCGTTTTCTTTGAGGAGAGGAAGATAAAAGCAAGCGAGATCGTGCTTGTAGCTATGATGGTCACGCTCTGTGTTGCATCAAGGGCGGTCATGGCATTCATTCCGCAGGTCAAACCCACCTGTGCCTTGGTTGTGGTCACTGCCGTTGCATTCGGACCGAATGTCGGCTTTGTAACGGGAAGTCTTGCGATGTTTGTGTCGAATTTCCTGTTCGGTCAGGGAGTGTTCACACCGTTTCAAATGCTCGGAATGGGGCTTGTCGGATTTTTATGCGGACTTATTTTTTATAGAAAAAGCTATAATACCGACCGCTTTCTTGTCAGCATTACAGGCGGACTTATCTGTTTTGCCGTATACGGTATTATAGTTGACTCGTGCAGTGTGCTGACTATGGTGACTGACTTTACGTTTAAAGCTGTTTTAGCCGTGTACGCATCGGGTCTTACGTTCAATTTGATTCACGGTGCTACGACCGGAATATTGCTGTTTTTTATAAACAAGCCGATGACAGACAAATTTACAAGACTCAGAATAAAATACGGAGTATTTGAATTGGAGTAAGCATGAAAAGAGTTATAAGTTTAATATGTACGCTGACGTTGTTATTTAGCTTGTCAGCCTGCAAAAGTGTACCGAGTGATACAATATCGGAAGTTTTGACGTCGGAATCTGCTGTTTCTACAGAACTGACGGTTACGGTAGGAGAGCAAAACGAAACACAAACCGAGCCTACGAAAAAGAAAGAAAAGCCGACTGAAACAACGTCCGAAATCACCGAAAGCGTGACAGAGCCGTCAAAGGAAAATACTACGGCTCTATCCGAAAGCACGACAAAACACAAAACGCAAAAAGACAAAGACAAAACGACTCAAAAGAAGAAACCCGAAACGCAGTCAACGACAAAACGCAATGCTGCGACCGAGCAGACAACAATAAAAAAGAGCGAAAGCGTTAAAACGACCGCACCGACTTTGAGCGTACCGCAAACAACTAATCAGACGGTAAGCGAAAAAACAGATGTCTGTTATGTCACGATTGTCTGCGACACGATTAACGCAAATTATGACAAACTGAAAGATTCAAAGAAAGACTTCGTTCCGTCTGACGGAATAATCTTAAAGGACGTTCAAGTCGAAATGGGAGATGGCGAATCTGCGTTTGACATAATAAAAAAAGCCTGCACGACTAACGTCTGCAAGGCGAAATGCAAGTATTGTCAAAAGAGCGGCATACAGCTTGAATATACATATAATCCCGGATTCGGAACCTACTATATCGAGGGAATACATCAAATCTATGAAAAAGACTGCGGTATGCAGTCGGGCTGGATGTACAGCGTAAACGGAGTATTTCCGAATGTGGGAGCAAGTTCTTATAAGGTCACTGACGGTGACAGGATAGTCTTTGCCTACACCTGCAACATGGG